>CALCMJ010000042.1 GCA_937967615.1 uncultured Saprospiraceae bacterium | reverse complement strand
ACACATACCTCTACCATACACTGATTTGTTCTTCCACCTGAATCCGTCACCTGCATCACAACCATATGACAACCATCTGCGCCATCAGGAACAGGTAAGTCAGCACAACAGAATTCCACACAGTCACCAAAGATTAAATTATCAGCTACACCGCAGTTGTCTGTCATACGTGCAACTTGAATAGTAACAGGACCACACGCATCAAAACTTCCCTTGTCTATAGACTCAGCACATAACCAAGCCTTCCCATCAGAATTCAAACTTACTATTTCACTTTCTTGGCAGATCGCAATAGGATCTGAACCATCTATGATATTTATTTCTCGGAAACATTCGTTGATGTTATGACATGCATCCATCACAGTGTATCTTAACCAAGTTCTTCCTGCGGGTAATCCTATAATGATATACGTGTCGCCATAAGGCTCAACACCTACATTCGTATATGCTCCATTTACAGGCGGCTGTCCATTCGCATCCGCTAATAAATATGCAACCGTCCAAGTAGGCATATTACAATCTACAAGAACTAAAGGTGGTTCTACAATATAATCCGCCATACAATCTTGACCTGTTATGGCCACATATTCTGGAGGATTTACATCAGAAGCACACACAAGAAATGGTGCCTGATGATCTATAATATCTATTTGTTGGGGTACAACCATAGTAGCCTCTCCGTCACACCACCATTCTCTCACTGTCCATGTTCTTATAATTTTCTTTTTACATGGTGTGTCTAGTATCACAATGTCTTCATAGTCCACATAGGTCATACATAATAATTGCGCAGGATAAAGCGAAACACCATTTTGCGTAGGTACACCTGTTATACTTGGGGACGGATTTCCATTCGCATCCATAGGCTGATCAGCAAAACAATCAGTATTGTCGTTATCCATGAATATCGTATCCGTAGGAAAAACAATATTTGTAAGATCTACTCTTTCTATATAAATATCCTGCGTACAAGTATCCCCTTGATTTCCTGATCCATCTATTGCTGTCCATGTTCTTGAAACCATAGATGTAAATAAAGAATCACAAGGCAATGCCGTCACCACTTCATTCAACAGTATAAGATCTATTTCTCTACAATTCGCTACAGCTGGACTTTCTACAATAAGGTCATCGATGATAAATGTATTTCCTCCATCCGTCACTATAACATAAGATATATCTAATGCAGCTACAGTCATGACATCAGATGATCCCAAATTCGCTAGGCCCGTCGTAGATGTAAGCACGTTATCAGCTGCATCATATGCAGTCATTGTCAATGTAGATGAAGCTGTATAGTTTAGGGTCACGTTATTCCAAGTACCTGCTGTATTTGCAATTGTTAAATTTGATCCTAGGGAAAATAGCACGTTTACTCCAGAAGACGGGCTGTAGTCAGGCGTATTTAAACAAGCTATTCCAGTGTCTGCAAACTCTGCATTTGTAAATAAAATTCCTGGGTAATCTGTCGTAACTGGATCAGAACATGTTAGCATAAGATCCTCAAAATCTAAGGTCGTTGTAGACGACCCATCAAATACTTCTGGCTCTCCTGCCATGCTTAATGAGTTACATGCAACTGTGTCTGTTTCACATAATACACGTGGAGAAAGTTTATCCTCAATTAGAGCATAACCCCAGCATACCACACTACAGTCGGGTGCATTTAATTCTACCTTAATATTCCAACCCAACATATCACTCGTTACAATATTAGAAGGAAGTACATTTCCCCATGGATCTGATAAAACCACAAAGGCCGTTGATAAACAAATAGAGTCAACTCCATTCGCTATCATACCTGGTGTGATTTCAGCAGTACAATCCAGTCCTAAACTGACATGAATCTGCTCTATACATTGAGCACTGGACTTTGTATTAAAGGATAATAAGAAAATTACTCCTAGTAACACTGTACTTAGAGTCCTGTGTACACATTGTAGTTCGTGCATTAGTTTACGCATCTTGAGATATTTAAAATGTAAATAAGTCCTTAGTTAACTTACTGTCTTTTGATGTAGTTATTCCAACAGATAAACCATACTGTTAAGAATCAAAAAGGGATGGTACGACCAGCAAAAGCATAGTCGCATAGAGCAAATATATAAAAAAGAATTATATATAATGAAATGTTTTAATGTGTAAAATGTTGAATATCTGTGAGTAGTGGCTAATAAATTGAATGTCAGTGGGTTTTACATATGATTTTTTAAATATGAACAGCTTTTGGGCGATACCTCCTTCTTTCAGCCTATCGGCTTCCAGAATACGGTCCGGGCTATGCAGGGGTTCCGTCCCTCGCTTTGCTCGAGACAGCCTGCGGCTCCCTTTCTATCCCTATCGCTGGCACGTCTTAACAGATTATACAGACCTTAGATATTAGACTCTAGATGATATACTCTTTAGAATTGAAAGTTTGCTCTTTCCGAATCGTCACTGCAAAAAAAATGATAACTGTAGTTTTTCAATTACTTACTCCAACTCCAGTTAGGTAATAAACTAATCCATCAACTCCTCAAATATCAAATCCAATTCTTCATACGACTTCACTCCCACCTTCGCTTCCTCTCCTCCTCTAAGCACAATTCCTAGATCCATCCCCTGTTCAATAATAAACCGTAGATCGTCTACACCATCAAAGCCATCAATAAAAGCACCCCTTGAAAATCCTCCTTCAGCAAAATCAAGAATAGGAAATTCATCACTGCCATCCACTATCCTACTTTCATCACAAACTGCATCCAGTTTCAATACTTCATCAAATAACTTCGCACCAGAAAGGTCTGTAAGCTGCCCTAGAGTCTTAGGTCCTTCCACCCATTCCATGATCTCCTTTATCTTGTCATAGCCAAGATAGTCTCCACTCTCTGGATTCAGATCAAAACCTAAATAATCCACACCATAGGCAGCAAAGTATCTAGCATCCGTAAGATTGTTTGTGGAAAGGACAGCGACTTTTAGTTTTAGCATTTGTTTGTTTCTGGGTGTAAAGGTATGAACTAGTTTTCATTATTTATTCTTGCGATGTTGACGAAGAGACAGAGCGGAGGAGCGAAGGGTGAAGGAGAGAGCGGAGTGTTCAGAGATCCAGTCGACACTCATAGTCTGAAAACATCAAAACCCTTAAACTGCAGCAATGAAAACATAGAGCGTTTTGTGTGTCACTCCCATGGAGCTAGATATGTGTTCGCTGATTTAGCTATAAATATTTCGCCACGCTGAGCTCTATTGGCTCTTTCTTTTTCATCTCGTGCACCGCACATAGTTTGATCGAGAGGATATATAGAGGCTCACGCTCCTAACAGTCATTCAGCTTGGTTTAAACTTGCAATCCCAAAATCTTAAAAATGTTCTCTCTGTATTCGAAAATCAAAGACATTTACATACACCTTTCTAACTCTTGCTCTTGAATTTGCACTTGAACTTGAGTTTACCTACATTAGCCCCTCATGTCTTACTACGAAAAAGTATACGAAGTAACTCTCTTAATCCCACCCGGACGTGTCAGCACTTACGGTGCTATAGCAGACTATCTCGCCCTAGGCTCCGCACGGATGGTAGGCTATGCTCTCAATAAATGCCATAACTCTGAAGAACCAGTCCCCGCGCACCGAGTAGTAAATAGAAATGGCGAACTCACTGGGCGCAACATGTTTAAATCTCCCACCATGATGCAAGAACTTCTGGAAAGCGAAGACATAAAAGTCAAAGACAATAAGGTAGTAGAGTTCAAAAAATTATTTTGGCACCCACAAGAGATGTATTAACAAATCGAAAAACATCATGAAAACTAAAAGTACGTCAACACTAAATCTAATATCAAACGTCTAACGTCTTCCATGAAACGCATCCACCTAATCTCCGGCCCCAGAAACATATCCACAGCATTGATGTACTCCTTCGCTAACAGACCCGACTGCTCCGTAGTAGACGAACCCATGTACGGCGTTTATCTTTCAAAACACGATGTACCACATCCTGGAAAAGAAGAAACACTGGCAACAATGTCACAAGACATAGAAGAGGTAAAAAAGGAAATGCTGTTTAAAGACTATTCCACTGATCTGCTCTTTCTAAAAAACATGGCGCATCATTTTATAGGCGTGGAACACGAATTCATTTACGATCTTAAAAACATTTTTCTTATACGTAATCCCAAACAACTGATCGCCTCTTTTGCACAAGTTATTCCCAATCCAACGATGCAAGACATTGGCCTAGAAAAAGAATACGCGCTATTTAAAGCGATAAGCCAAAATGGAAAATCAAAACCTATTGTTTTAGACTCTGGCTTACTGTTAGAAAATCCGCCGGTAGTTTTACGTTCGCTTTGTGACGCTCTAGAAATCCCCTTCTCTGAATCTATGTTACAATGGGAAGCAGGAGCGAGAAAAGAAGATGGTTCCTGGGCAAAATACTGGTACGCCAATGTTCATAAGTCCACGGGTTTTTCAAAACAAAAAACCAGCGAACGTGAATTGCCGGAACATTTAACTGATCTTTATCTTCGTGCTAAGGATTTTTATGACAAACTTTACATACACGCAATCAGAGCCTAATTATGCTACAAAAATTTAACCCAAAGAACGCTGATATTTTAGTCTATGTACAAGACGGACTCTATCCCCGCAATGAGGCCAAAGTTTCTGTCTTTGATAGTGTGGTCCAAGGGGGCGATGCTGTATGGGAGGGTGTGCGCATCTATAAGGGATCTGTCTTTATGTTGGACAGGCATTTGAATAGACTTTTAGAGTCGGCTCATGCAATGGCGTTTGAAAATATTCCGTCTAAAGATGAGATCGCTAATAAATTATTTGCAACGCTGAATGCAAATCAAATGTATGATGATGTGCATGTAAGACTAACACTCACACGTGGAGAAAAGATAACCAGCGGAATGGATCCCCGATTAAATTCCAAAGGACTAAATCTGATCATCCTTCCTGAATGGAAACCTCTCGTTTACGACAACACGACGGGGATTAAAGTTATCACGTCAAGCATCCGACGAAATTCGCCGAGTATGATTGACTCCAAAATCCATCACAACAATCTTATCAACAATATCCTCGCAAAGTTGCAGGCCAATTTTGCAAACGTAGATGCCGCTCTTATGTTAGACAACTACGGCTTTGCAGCAGAACTAAACGGTTCCAATGTTTTTATCGTAAAAGACAATGTGCTCATTACTCCTTTTGCTGATGCTTGTCTACATGGTATTACTCGAGGCTTTGTTTTGGAGTTGGCAAAAAAGACGAGTATTCCACATAAAGAAAAAAATCTCTCTCTCACAGAAATATATAATGCAGACGAAGCGTTTGCTACTGGAACCTGGGGAGAATTGACCCCCATAAAAGAAATAGACGGAAGAGCTATTATGAATAAAACTGGCTCTAATATACTTTCTAAAATTAATGCTGCATTTGACTCCAATAAATCCGATTACTTAACTGAAATTCCAAAGTCTGTCAGCTTATGATAAAATTACATGTTTCTACGATCCTCCTATTCCTCTTTTCCTTTTCCTTGCAAGCCCAATCCGTAATAGGCGTGTGGAAAAATGTAGACGACGAGGACGGTGAAGTAAAATCGCATATTGAGATCTATGAAGAAGATGGTATGATCCACGGCAGGGTGCTCAAGATATTAGATAATGCTTCCCTTAGAATTTGCACAGAATGTAAGGGCGATAGAAAAGACAAAGACATTGAGGGCATGATCATACTTTGGGATATGAAGCCTGAGAAAAAGAAGAATAAATACAAAGGCGGCCAGATACTGGACCCTAAGAATGGGAAGACCTACAGCTGCAAGATTCAGTTACAGAGCCCAGATGTATTAAAGGTGCGTGGTTATATCAAAGCCCCCTTATTTGGCAGAACTCAGAAGTGGTTTAGGGTAAAATGACGTGTAATTCGCACAATATTTGCTTCATATTATAAGTTATAGAGGCGATAATCATATTAATTCACGCTTTAAACCAATATATGGAGAGATGTTACACTGACCTTACACTTATTAAATTTCTTTACAACGACAGCGGGATAGCTGAGTACTTCGAGACGCAAAACATGATCGAAGAAGATGCAACTGTTTCTTCTAGGTTTAATGAGCTGCGCGCTTCAATGCAAGCACTTCCCAAGCTAAGTTTTAGCCCAAGTTTAAATTCTATGAATAGGATAAGGGCACATAGTAGAGATTTCACGTTTAGCATGAGCTAGACGGTAAGTGAGTAAAAATTAACAAAGGCTGTCCAAAAGGATGGCCTTTTTTTATGTCCTTTATAGCCTGTTCTAAAGTTGGAAAAGTGGTATAGAACCACCTTCTGATAGACTAAGATAATACCTGGAAACCATGAAACCCTTGTGAAACCGTGAAACCTCAAAAACCATGAAACAAAACATAGCAATATTCGGACTTGGTTGCATTGGGTCTGTTTTAGCTAAACAGCTACATACAAACACTGCCTTCAACACCCTCTACTTCAATAGATCAGATAAAGACAAAATCAGAATTTTATACAATAAGCAACCTGTCTCTTTCCCTATTCAACTCACAAAAGAAAAGGATATCATATTAGATTGGCTCATCGTCTGCTTGAAAGAATACCATTACACAGATGCAATCTCCCAAATCAAAACCCTCGTTTCTCCAAACACCAAAGTTGCAGTCTTCAGAAACGGTTTAGACCTGGCATCTCATTTCCTACCTTTCACTCCTGCTGAGAATATTCTAGAAACAATTATTGATGCACCCACACAAAAAAATAACACAGGCGAGTACATACAATTGGCCTTGCCCAAAATAACCCTCCCTGTTACACCACTTGCAAATACGTTTATTCCTTTATTCAAAGACTCAGAAGTACAATTCATAAAAACAAACTCATTGAAAAAGGACCAATGGGAAAAACTCATTGAAAGCTCATCACTAGGATCTATACAATGCCTCTACAGAAAACCCTGCTCCGTATTTGAAGACAAAACTATCCTCTCAGAATATCTAGAACTTATTAATGAAGCCATTGCCGTTGCACAATCTGATGGCGTAATTGTTCAAGAGAATTTTTCAAACACTCTTCTAGAAAAACTAACGACCTACCCTCCTTCCAAAGGCAGCTCCATGTTGTCAGATATACTAGCGGGAAAACAGGTAGAACTGGATGCAAAGATTGGTGCGGTGTTGAAAGTAGGATTGAGAAATGGGGTTAATGTGGGCAAGACACAAGAAGTCTATGATTCTATTTCTAAAATGCATACGCTGAAATAAAGAAAGTGATCATAAACGCCATTTAAAAATTCTTGCAATTCTCTTATTCGAAAAATTCTGGTTTAACCTCTACTACAAAAGATAAAATTGTTCTTGTTTTAAAACCAAGAACCCCTTACTCTCCGCCAGCAATAAATGGTTTCTCAGAAGCAAACAACAGCGCCTGCGCCTTCAGCTTCCAATCGCTTGGAATTCTGTTCCCATTTGCAATATAAGCTAGTACACACAACTGGCCCTTTGTGGAAATTACAGAATTGTCCATCTCCACCTTAGCTCCATTATAATTTCCTGCTTTTATGTTTTTAATAAAATTGGTAATAGAAAAATCTTGCTTGCCCACAATTTCTTCCAGCTTTTCTTGAAAATTACTTATATCCAAATTCATTTTTAACCGTAATCCTGTCACAGAAAGTATTCCCAACTCACTCAATGAGTCTGGAGAAAACTGCAATGCTTTGTTTATCCATTCTTGTTTTGCTCCATCAGAAGCTGCACATATAGCAGTAATGTTTTTCTTAAGATTTGGGGTTTTTGCAGCCAAATCCATCGCCTCTTGTAACGCTCCTGTATTTATCAAATAATAGACCTTTGTATACGGATCTTCATCTGTACCAGATTCCATTAATTTATAATTCTCCAAATACGAACTCTCTAAGTTCCTTGTATTGGTAATCTCTTTTCCCTCTGCTTTCAACAGCCTAGAAACGCGTTCAGCATGTAAGCCAATTACTGGTTTCAAACTCTCTCCCTCATCATACGCAGCATGCAAGGCTTCATGGGTTTTTTCCCAATTGTTCCTGTTCGCATACACATAACTGGCTGCATAGTTCATCCAGCCATGGGTAGGCCACTTTCTTGCTCCCTCTAAAAACTGATTATCTTGTTCTGGACCATCAGCTAAACATCTTGTCGCGATATAATGAATGTTTGCATTGGACGGTTCTGCTACTGACTTCTTTGCATACTCCTCACATAAACTCGTACGCTCTGTTTCGCTTGCTGCATCCATAAGCACGCGCAATGTGTATACCTCATCAGGAAACGTTTTTAGTCGCTGCTGCAATAAGGATATTGCATCCTCTCGCTCACTTGCTACACTCAGCCACTGAACCAGATGGGTTGCAGCAGAAGGGTCCCACAATACATGCGACTTGATGAACTCAGTTTCTCTTGGATCTTCTTCCTTCATGCTGAAAATATTAAGCGCCGTAATATCACTAAAACCCATTAAAACATCCTTAGTTGCACTTCCGCTTCTGGAAGATAACTGTTCTGGTGCTTCCTCAAAAATATAGTCTGCTTTTGTTGTTAACCAACGTGTATCGCCAAGTAAATTTTGGTGGCCTCCTTCTCTTCCATAATACACTCTAAATTCTGCAAGCACTCCCGCCTGGGCTACATTATAAATATAATGGCTTGAAGTATTCGATAAACTTGGCGCAAATGTTTCAATGGTTTCTCCTGCTAATGTGCGGGTAGTTATTTCATAATCTTCTGAATTCTTAAAGTCTGTCTTCTTGTGTGCGTTAGCTGCTATCTCTATCTCCTTTCCATTCAAGTCTACTAGCACACTCTGTCCTAAACCATTGTAAATCGTTAAATCAGAAACCCCTGTCTGGCCTGCCATAAACACTGTCGCTCCTACAATAGAAGTGGACACTGCAAATTTTGTAAGTGCTGGCACTATGCCATCGGCAGAAATAAATTTATCCCACATACTCAACTTAATACTATTTTCTCGTTCACTTCCCGGTAGCATAATCGTATATGAAGTATTGATGCGCGATGGAGACGGTGCTTGTTTTATTTGCTGAGATTGGTACATGTTTTTTACCTGCTCCTCCGTTCTTAATAACAATTCCAATGCCTCTGATCGCAGCCTTGTTAAGGACTGTATATATGTACCTGTCCACCCATCTATGTTGTTTACCCAAGCTTGAATATTTTGTTCGTTTGCTGGAGGAAGTTGGAATTCTTCAAACAAAGGGTCTTCCTGTTTTAATTCTTCAATTAACAATTTATCCAAGGTTATTTTTACTTGATCCCTCACAACATCTGCCAATGCACCATGTACACTATTGCATTCCCGTATCAGTATACTCATTTCAGACGAACTTACTTTATTGTCTGCCATCACAACGCGTAAGACATGTCCTAAATTCCGTTGTGCATCCTGAATATTTATGATGTTATGTTCGCAATAATGAATAATAGAAAGCAAGCCTTCTAGATAATCATCCCAAGCTTTTCCTATCTCTTCAGCAAGGCGTAAATGCACAGTCCGCACCCTGCGATCATGCTCAGTTACTCGCGCTCTCGCCGCATCTACTTCGGTTTTAACTTCAGCTATCACCGCCGGTAATTCTTTTCTTCGTATCTGCGTTCCACGGTGCCATATCCCTCCTTCGCCACTTGCTGTCAAGCGCTTATCCTTGATCGCTTCTAGCTGCACCATTTCTTCATGCAAGCTTGTAAAGTCTTCTAAGTCTTCAACGATGCTTTCTGGATACAATTCAGACATCATCTTTGTGGAATCTGCTAATCTTAATTCCGATATATACATGTCAGAACTGTTCTCATACTCCTCAGTGAAAAATCGCTTTAGATATACTCCTCTATATGTTGGGCTAAAATAACTTCTTTCAAATTGTTTGTTGTGGAATGACAAGGCTTCCGTCGTTGACATAGTCTCTGCCTTCACTTTTGTAGACGCAACAAGATCTTGCGTCAATTGTCTGCGTAAATTTTCTGGATTATTAAAAAGAACCCAAGCACTTCTATCGTCAATATGCCCAGCAATATAATTACGCTTGGCATTTTCTTCTCGCTCTTGATCAGGTGGATGCGTTAACC
This sequence comes from uncultured Saprospiraceae bacterium, assembly GCA_937967615.1. Taxonomy (GTDB): domain Bacteria; phylum Bacteroidota; class Bacteroidia; order Chitinophagales; family Saprospiraceae; genus CALCMJ01. The sequence continues at coordinate 65,277 of CALCMJ010000042.1, read as the reverse complement.
ACATCTTAGGTGGCTGTGCAATCTTATCTGAAAACACTCTATGTTGTGCGGGATCACCATCAGGAAGTTTTGGTGTCTTTCCATAGTCATCGTCATCTAAAATATAGGCTGTCTTCTCTATGGAATTACTTTGAATTGCATACAAGTCTTCCAGTGCTTTTCCTTTTCCTAATTGTTCGCCCAGTGAACTCATTGCATCAGAAAGAGCTGCATCCGCAGCTTGTAATTTATGCAAGGCATGTATGAGCGCATCACTGCCAGTTACAGATACGGAAACAAGATCAGCCTGAAACTCCATTTCTCTAGACAGTGCTCGCTGCGACATAACCACAACTCTAAATATTAATTCAATTAATGACCGAATGGACCATACAATGATGGACAAAATCCACCCTATCCATGCTATGCGAATATCAATGCGCGACAAGCCACTCAATAAGGCATCTAAGGCATCTCGTTTTGTTATTATCGTGTTGGCAATTTGATTTGCTATGTATACCCAACGACCTACAAGCATAGACCTTTGCGCAAAGTGTCCATACTCATGTGCTAGCACTGCTTTGAATTCACCAAGGTTAAGCACATTGATCAAACCAAGTCCGATTTCTAAGTTTTTCTTTGACGGAAAAAATAAATTCAAAAAAGACAGGTCATAAAACACTGCAGCATTTACTCTATTTGATAAATACACTTTATTAGGTCTTGGGGCACCTATCTCATCCGCGCACTTATGTAGATAATCAAAAAGCACTGGCTCATCCGCAGGTTTCACTTCGCGATCTTTGACATCATATTTTGTTTGCACAAAAAAGAAAGCCTTGACCATAAAGATTCCAAGAAATAAGGAAGCAACTCCCACTCCTATTGTCATCAAACTACTGTTCCCACCACCAAATGCATCAGCTAGTAAGCGGTAGGCCGAATTAAAAAACCAAATTGTTAAAAATAAATAGAAGGCAAAAAATGCGACTATTCCTGCCACTGCAATCCATACATGCTTTTTGTAGGCAGCACTTGGATTATTATAGTCTGCAGGGACATTACTAACGCTGGTTGTATATAATGATTCCATATCGTTCTAGATTGAAATTAAATTTGATATAAGTAAAATATAAAAATTAATACGAGTAAGAAATTAATACGAGTAATGCTTGAATACATAAAGCACATATAGTTAATGTCTCGTAAATGAAATAAGTTACCTGGTCCCAACTATATACTTGAATAAAAGCAGAAAGATTTCATATGATTTGCTGACTAGTAGACATTGAAAATTGAGAAATGGTTGTACCTTGAAGTCCCTTTCATATGCAACCATAGTAAAGAAAGATGAGCTTAAAAAAAATACGATTAGGTGGTGTTCCGGAACACTTTAATTTACCCATACATCTGGCAATAGAAAATGGAGAGTTTGAAGAACGAGGCATAGATCTAGAGTGGACCACGTTCGCCGGTGGAACAGGACAGATGACAAAAGCTCTGCGTGAAGGCAAAGTAGATGCCTGCATATTGCTCACAGAGGGCATCATTGCTGATATCATAAAAGGTAATCCCAGTAAGATTATAAGTATTTATGTCAATACTGCTCTCACTTGGGGAATTCATTCAGGAGCAAACAATCCTCTCTCTGCCTACATGGATATCTTTAACAAAAAATATGCGATTAGTCGCTTTGGTTCCGGTTCTCATCTCATGGCAATCGTGAATGCTAACAACGAGGGCTACACATTAAACAAGGACCAATTCCAAGTCATAAAAAATTTAGACGGCGCACTAGAAAGTTTAATGAACCTAGAGACAGATGTTTTCTACTGGGAAAAATTCACTACTAAACCGCATGTGGATAGTGGACAACTAAAACGCATTGGGGAGTACGTTACACCCTGGCCATGTTTTGTCGTTGCTGCCACTGACAAGGTTCTTGAAGAAAGTCCTAACGAGATCATCCGCATGCTGAGAACTATTCACGACAGTTCAGATAAATTTATGCAGAGCCCAGAGGCGATTACAGAAGTAAGCGAACGTTATAAACAAAAACTGGCAGATGTCTCTCGTTGGTATCACTCCACAGAGTGGGCAATCCACGGCTGGGTAAGTAACAAAATCATTGAGAGCGCAAGCTACCATCTTGAGTTAGCCGGTATCATAGAAAAGGATAGAGAAGATTGCGAAATTATTTGGAAGCGTTAGAGTTCTTATGGTGGGCCTTAGTCACCAGACCCTAGATTCTAGCCTAACAACGAAGGTTTTTCCCTACAAAACGTTATAGACAAAACTAAGTGTACCCTTGTTCTAAAATTAAAAGGCGAAGGTAAGTCCTATCAATTTAGAATATAGTGAAACTCAGGAAATTACTATTCCTATATCGCGCCTTTTGAAACATCAAGCCTGTTTCCTATACTTACTGAAAACAAATTAGATACTAATATTGTTTCACATAAATGAAAAACTACCTCGTTATTGGCGCATCCTCAGGTATTGGTAATGCTATAACTGAACAATTAGGCAGTGAGGGCAATCGTGTCTATGCTACTTACAATAAAAATAAACTTCCTAATTCTAGTCAGGTCACATATCACCATCTTGATGTAACAACAGATTTTGTATTACACTTTCTTCCTGAAAGACTTGATGGAATTGTCTATTGTCCTGGCTCCATTAACCTCAAACCCTTCACACGATTTAAGGGGGATGCCTTTCTTGATGACTTCAAACTTCAAGTATTAGGTGCAATAAAAACTATTCAGCTAGGCTTACCTGCCCTTCGCGCATCTAATCATGCATCTATTGTTTTGTTTTCGTCTGTGGCAGCTCAATATGGCTACAACTTTCACAGCCAAGTGTCAGTATCTAAAGGAGCCATTGAAGGCTTAACGAAATCTCTCGCCTCTGAATTTGCTCCAAATATTCGCGTTAATGCAATAGCACTTTCTCTAACAGATACGCCCTTAGCTGCTAAACTCTTAAGCAATGAACAAAAACGAGAAGCAAATGCCCAAAGGCATCCGTTAAAGCGAATAGGAACAGCGGCTGATATTGCACACAGTACTTTGTTTTTACTATCGGAAAAATCATCTTGGATCACTGGACAAATCCTTTCTGTTGACGGTGGTATGTCGTCAATAAATATGTAAAGTAGATGAAGGTATCCGAAAAAGACAGTGATCGTATAATAGAAATGGCTTGGGAAGACAGGACTCCTTTTGAATCAATCAAATTTCAGTTTGCTTTGTCTGAAAAACAAGTGATAAGCCATATGCGAAGAACTTTAAAAGAATCTAGTTTTAAGCGATGGCGAAAAAGGGTCAATAGTGGCGTCAGCCAAAAGCATCTCAAAAAAAGAATGCCTGGAATTCTGCGTTTTAAATGCAATAGACAGCGTCACATTTCTAATAATAAAATATCAAAACGCTAAAACTTACAGAACATGTATTTTTCAAAAGAAGACATCACTGCACTTGAGCGCATAAAGCGTATTAACATATTAAACTCTGTTTCAGGAATAAAACCTGGAAACCTGATAGGTACTCTATCTAGTTCTGGTGACACGAACTTAGCAATTTTTTCTTCTATAGTGCACCTAGGGAGTAAGCCAGGCTTTTTTGGTTTTATCGTACGTCCATCAAATGAAATTCGTCGAGACACATATAATAATATACTTGAGACTAAGGTGTTCACTATAAACCATATACATTCCTCTTTTGTAAAACAAGCTCACTTTACCTCTGCAAAATTTGCAGCTGATGTCTCAGAATTTGAACAATGTAACTTAACAGAAGAATTTATATATGATTTTAAAGCGCCCTTTGTAAAAGAGAGTATTTTAAAAATTGGTATGAAATATATAGAATCTGTCCCCATTAAATCAACGAATACCCTAATGCTCGTCGGTGAAGTAGAGCATCTTGTTGTTCCCTTAAATGCTATAGATGATCAGGGCATAATTGATCTTGAATTGATTGATAATATTGGAATTTCCGGCCTAAATACCTATTATCAATTGAAGAAAATAGCTCAATTTCCTTATGCAAGCTTAGGTGAATTTCCTAAGTTTTGAGTAAATTTTCTCATTTGTTTTATAGAAGATATAATTTCTAAGAAGCTATAAGCTGATATCTATAAAGGCAACTTACCGACTTTATTCTTCGTTTATAATGCACTAACTAAATCCACTAAAATGAAATTCATCTATTCTTCCCTAGTCTGTTTTTCAATAGTTTTACTTACAAGCTGCGACACCGTTCACGAGGCATTCATTCAAAACAACACAGATAACATAATTACAATTTCTGTTTCTGGTAAAGCTTTCCCAAACTCACCAAATTTTAAATTAATTCAAGAGCAAAATAATAGCTTTGTCTACGAGATGAATCCTCAAACCACTGAAAGCATTATTTTATCTATCAATCAAAGCATTACCACGGAAAATATTCCCTATCAGAAACTTCTTATAACAAGCAATACTAAAACCATTGCATTAAACAGCCCTCAAGAAATCTTTGATGCTATGGAAGAAATAGAAGGCAATGCCCTGTCTATTGTAATTGACTAAAGCCGTACGATATCATGCACCACATTGACAGTTTTCTTAAAACGCCCACCTTGTCATAAAGTACACCCAAGGTCTAATATCTAACAATCTGCCACCTCCTCACAAAAATCCCATTTTTGTAAGCCAATATCATTCACATTATCATATCTTGTAATATATATATTTAACGTGCAACACCAATGCACGAAAGCTCTTATGTTTACTTTTATAAAAAGAGAACATTAAGAAGTACAAACATTAATTTTTAACCACAACACAAATATTATGGCGTCAGAAAAAGAAGCAAAATTGAAAGCCTTAGGCTTAGCAGTTGATAAGCTTGAAAAAACATACGGTAAGGGCTCAGTTATGAAACTAGGAGACAAAAAGGTTGTCAATGTAGATTCTATTTCTACAGGTAGCCTTGGTCTTGATATTGCTCTTGGCGTAGGCGGGCTTCCCCGCGGAAGAGTAGTAGAAATATACGGACCAGAATCCTCCGGTAAAACAACACTTGCAATTCACGCAATTGCTGAATGCCAAAAGAAAGGAGGCATCGCCGCATTTATAGATGCAGAGCATGCCTTTGATAGATCTTACGCAGAAGCTTTAGGCGTAGACACAGAAAATTTACTTATCTCACAACCAGATAACGGCGAACAGGCTTTGGAAATAACAGAGCATCTCATACGCTCAGGTGCAATAGATATCATTGTTATTGATTCAGTTGCTGCCCTTGTTCCTAGAAGCGAGATTGAAGGAGAAATGGGTGACTCAAAAATGGGTCTTCAAGCAAGGCTTATGTCACAGGCGCTGCGTAAGCTCACGGGTACAATTGGAAGGACAGGTTGCTGTTGTATCTTTATTAATCAGCTACGTGAGAAAATTGGAGTTATGTTCGGTAACCCAGAAACAACTACTGGTGGAAACGCACTTAAGTTCTATGCTTCTATACGTTTAGACATCCGTAGGTCTGGCTCTGCAATCAAAGACAAAGAAGGAAATGTCATGGGGAATCCTACAAAAGTAAAGGTCGTGAAAAACAAACTCGCTCCTCCTTTTAGACTTGCAATGTTTGACATCATGTTTGGAGAAGGTGTTTCCAAAACAGGTGAAATTATCGACCTTGGTGTTGAAGCAAATGTTGTTGGAAAAAGCGGATCATGGTACAGCTATAACGAAACTAAGATTGCACAAGGAAGAGAGGGCGCTAAACAGTTCTTAAAAGACAATCCTGAAGTTGCATTAGAAATAGAAAAGAAGATCATGGACATCTACAATCCACATCTGAATGACTCTATACAAGAAACGAAAGAGGCAGAAGTTGTAGATGTAGACTAAATAATATTTAACACCCACAGACCTAGAGCTGATATCCTAAGCGATATCGGCTCTTTTTTATTGAGCTTGTGTATTGGCTATAAATGATCAATTCCTCTCTATGCTTTTGTTACCAAACTAGTCTAGCTTCTAGTTTCTATTGTCTGCACTTAATTTGATATCCTTGGGCAATTGCTGAATTGAAAATTGGATAGGATTGCCTGGTAAAATCTAAAATAACTTCACATATGGGCAAAAAAAAAGCCTCCCAGGTGGGAGACTCAATCATTATAGAACAACTTCCGATATAAAAGACGCTAAATTTTTCCTAAGTCACAATTTTTTAACTCAAAATCATTTAGAATGATGCGTTTTAGTGAACTTTAAGTACAATTTTCAACCCCCAAGGGTATAAGCGGCAATTATTTGGTGTTAAGCGTTGTAGTGTTTTTGTAATAAAAAAAGGGAGACCTGCATGTAAAGTCTCCCTAATTCTAAATTATCTAGTATTAATTATTTATCTCATTAATAACATCTTTCCTGTACTCTTCCCTTCTTTACTCGTCATCGTATACAAGACAGTAGTGTTTCTAAGTTCTCCTAAATCTGCTCTAGACAGATAAAATGTATTCTCTCCCCTATTTGCAACTACGACCATAGTATTAATCACTCTCCCATCTAAACCATAAAAGCTAAACTCTACGCTCTGATCCGTCCCAACAGAAAAATGAATCTGTGTTGTTTCGGAGAATGGATTAGGTACATTTCGCATTACAGCACTCTTCCCTTTTCTATACTCTCCCACTATATTATATGTGCGAATGTTCTCATCGTATAATTCAGCAGCGAAACGCTCAGAATGAATCTCTATCTTTTCTAAAGCATGCGCTGAAGTGATATAAAATAAAATACCTCCGTTTAATGCAATCGCTTCTTCACTGTTCCAAGACATATGCAATCCAGTATCGTCTAGAATAAAATTATCTCCTCTTAAGTCCAATATTCCTTCCTGAATCTGAACAGGAACCCCCTGCAAGTCCATACTAAGTTGCAATCCATATATTTCTACATTCTGATCAGAACTGATTGTATACACATAATTTCCATTTTCATATGCAGCAAAGCTAATTTCCATTTCTATAGAAGATCTGTTTTCTGTCTCTATATTCATAAAATTATATGCATTATCACCAGTTACATCTCCCGTTTTGACTGCTACAAAATCTCCATTTGTCACATCTTCTTCAATATCATAATACATGATCTGTTCTTCATATGGAAATGGACTTGTTGGGTCAGGGAAAATCTGTTCTGCTCTTACAAAATTCCAAATATCGTTAGAAGGAAAATCTGTATATACTCCTAAGATTAATTTCCTCAATTCTACAATATCTATTCCCGTAACATTTCCTGAGTTGTTTATGTCCCCAGCAATTATCTTATATGGAGAGTCTAACTCTTCTAATCCCAAAATGTGCCTCTGAATCTTTACAAGGTCTAAGGTAGATACGCCATCCAAAGCTTCGCCTGCCATATCCGGTGAGATCATATAATCTTGTTCTGCGTTCACATCTTCAAAAATATATGAACCCTGATCATTCGTCATTAACATCATCTCTTCTTCACCTAGATCTAAATAGACTTCTGCGTCAGGAATTGCACCATCGTCTTCAGTTTGTATCTGTCCTGCAAGTGTAACTGATTCTCTTTGACTTGGACACTCATCGCTATTGTCTTGTATATCTACAAAGGTCTCGCAATAGGCTTGATTTCCATTTGAATCTGTTAACCACATTTGTACTACTTGTACTCCTAAATCATCACAAGTAAATGTTAAAGAGGTAATTGTCGTGTCTGCTGACAATGACCATACGAGATCTGAAAAGTCTGTACAATTGTCATAACTACTCGCCTCAAAATCTATTGCCCAAACGTCTACCATACCCATTCCCGGAACAAGTGCTGCTGATAATCCATTTAAACACACCGGACTTGGTGCTGTACAATCCCTTACTTCTATCTCTACTATGGCATGTGCAACATTTCCGCATCTGTCCTCTACGTACCAGTGAAGGATATGGAAACCTTGGTCCACATTATTGTAAACAAAATTATCACTGTAATTTGTAATCTCTATAGTACCATCAGCATTGAGATCCAACTCATATTTATACTGTAAGTCTTCAACGTCTGTGCAATCATCTATAGCACTAACACTAAAATTAAAATCTCCTAAACAATCCACCTCGTTAGCACACACTAAGGTGTCGTTAATACTTGTTGTAAATGTAGGTGCAACGCTGTTTGTAATTTTAATATTTTGAAGATAGTGCCATATACCATCTGTGTTCCCAGAGTTTGGAATATATGTACACCAATCTATTACTGTCCAGCTTCTTTCTACAGCAGGACATCCTGAATTTGGATCATCATATACTAGGTCTGAGTAACTGAACATAACTAAATTGCAGTTGTCTGTTATAAAGGATGGAGCCCCTGTTGTCATTGGATCAAGATCAACTCCAATACAGGAATTAAAATTATAATCTGGTGGCCATGTTATATCTGCAAGTTCAAATGGGTCTACGTCTTGAATAAAAATAGTTTGGGTCGCTGAACCTACATTCCCTGAACAATCTGTAAAGGTGAACGTACGTGTTATTTCTCCCTGTCCGCAATATAAATCTTCTGACGCTATCTCTGTTATAACCAAACTGTTTGGACAGTTCTCTGCTACCACTCCATCTTGTCCTGCTATATAATCTGGTGCCGTGTAAAACACATCATTGATGATAATATCATTTGCTAAAGCAGCATCGGCAACATAAGTTCCAAAGTCACTCAGATCGGTTAAGTCGTATGGGTACTCGCAAGAAATTGTTATGTCCGGCAAAACCTGTGCTACCATAGGTGGTAACTTATCTTTTATCTGGACTGGGACCATGCACTCTGTAACATTCCCAGATGTATCATACACACTCGCTATAACCATGACTGGCGAAAGTTTTACTTCCTCACAACAAAACGTTAGAGAATTTCCTACCATATCTGTATTCGCTGGATCGCCACAAAGGTCTACCATCTTTCGCAATACAACATCACCTAAGTGACAGTTATCTGACGAGCCCAATATAATGTGATAATCAAACGCTTGACCAAAACCAATATTATTTAAATTAATACATAAGTCGTCGTTACATGCAATCTCTGGACTTTCTTGATCTTCAATTGTAATCAATTGTTCACATGTTCCTACATTTCCACATGAATCCGTAACTGTCCATGTTACTAGGGTTTGCCCTATTGGAAATAATGCGGTGTTCGTCGCATCTGTAACATCGTTAACCATAGTCCATGAAGTGCAATTATCTGTAACGCTTGGTGGCGTAATAGTAACTGTAGCTTCGCAGACTCCCATGTCTGTAGGGAACGTTTGATCAGTACAGACTGCTATTGGAACTTCCGTATCTGGAAGGACCATAAAGGTAGATGTCACTGCTACACCTATGTTACCACATGCGTCCGTAGGTGTCCAAGTATATGTAACTAAGTACCCTGAGCAGATATCAGCAGTAAACATCATTGTAGTATCTAATGTCACTGCAGAACAATCATCCATTGTCGCTAAATCCCCAAATGGTGGAAAAGCGTCATCACAATTTATATCAGGAAATACTGGTGGTACATCTGTTATCACGGGCGGACTTGTATCTGGTAACACTGTTATATCTGTAGAAGCAATAGTCTGATTGTTACATTCGTCTACCGCTGTCCAAGTGTAAGTCACAACGTAACCTGCACATATATTTTCAATAAATGGCATTGTATCCATCGTAATAAGAGTCACAAAACCGCAGTCATCTAATGCCGAAGCTTCTGGATGAACTGGCAGGGCTTCATTACATGCGATCATATCTGGCGAAATTACAGGGAGCACGTCAAAGACTGGGCCCGTTGTATCAATCACCATTATTTCTTGAATGAGACTCGTCGTGTTTCCACAGTCATCTGTTGCTTCCCAAGTTCTAAGAATCGTGCCCATTTGTGGACATACTCCGCCAGCAATATAATTATCTGTAAATGCAGGAAGCGGTAATGAACAGTTATCTGTTGCTGTTGCTATTCCAGTTAGTGCGGTATCTGTTGGATCCAGTGTACAATCTAGAGTAAGATCTGCGGGAAGAACTAATAAAGGAGCTATAGTATCGTCTATAATTATTAATTGTGTACAGCTATCTAGGTTTCCACAACTATCTGCTATCTGATACAATCTAAAAATTGTATCAGGGCAAGTCGTGCCTGAACTTAATTCAGAAAGAAGCATAAAGCTGGAACTATCAATGAAACAATTATCCGTTACACAATTTCCATCAGCAATAAATGCCAAAAGATCTGCATACGGTGGCTGCTCAGAAATATCACACTGTGCGGCTAGTTCTATTTTACAATCAAGAACAGGGGCAAGAGTATCCAATGCTGTACATATCGCCATACATGTTGCCATGTTACCAGAAGAATCAATAACAGTAAGTGTTATTGTCTTTGGTGCAGTTTTATCATTACAAAAGGCATCACTGATATTCAATGAAAATGCAAGGCTATCGCAATTGTCTGTACTTCCTGCAGACACTTCATCAATGTCTACTGTTGCCGAGCCTGTTTCGTCAAGATAAACTGTGACATCATTACAGACTGCTATTGGAGGTTCTACGTCAACGACAACAACGTCAACCGAACAGGTATCTGTTATGCCGTTAGCAAAAAATCCTATGAATTCTACTGTTGTTGTGCCCACAGGATAGAAACCATTGGCGTCTGTAGCAACAGCTCCGGTGAAGTCATTAAAGACAGAATCTAATGGGCAATTAATAGGATCATCTGAAAGGGGATTAGGAACGACTACTACCGCTCCGCATTCACCAGGGTCGTTGTCAAATGACACTGCCAGTAACGGACAAGTAATAGTGTTCGCTAAAAAATTGCTGTTTTTGAATGAGTTGTTTGCATTCGCATTTTCTGCAAATAATGTCAGTTGGGCTAACATCAAAACAACTACTGCATTAATTAACTTAGTGCACATAGTAAATCGGGTTTTAGGAAAAAAAGTCTTTGGGATGGGACAGTATCTAAAACTGGAAACAAATATAGGACAATGTTTTACATATTAAAGAAAATCGTAATATGTTTTTCTTCTTGTTTAAATATTTAATTTTTTATATCTAAGAAATTGCCTTATTTCACAGTAGATTCAGCTAAGGCTGACCACATATGAAAAAACTGTTTTTATCTAATATTTTTTTAATCCTTGCTCTTAATCTGATTGCAAAACCTCTCTACGTTTTTGGAATTGATGTGCAGGTACAAAATATTGTTGGTCCTGAAAGCTATGGAATTTACTTTGCCCTCTTTAATTTTTGTTACCTATTCCAAATACTTTTGGATCCTGGTTTACAAAATTTAAATACCCAGTCTCTCTCTGGAGATAAGACGCTTTTCCAAAAACAATTTCCTCAGATACTTTTTACAAAAACTATCCTTGCTATTGGTTTCTTTCTATTGATTCTTCTTTTCGCCTTCCTCATAGGATATCCAAAAGAATACTATTACTACATTATTCTTATTATCGTTTTGCAGGTCCTCATTTCCTTTTTACTCTTTTTACGTAGCAATATTTCTTCCCTGGGAATGTTTAGAAAAGATGTCTATCTCTCTGCCCTTGATAAGGTTCTTCTTGTCGTAGGGCTTGGGTATATCATTTGGTTTTCTCCGTTTAAAGATGCACTTACCATTGCTCACTTTATACAGGCGCAAATACTTTCTGTCTTATTTACAATTCTTATTGCCGCATCTATCTTATATCAAAAAACAGCGCGACTAGACTTTCGTTTCTCCTTTTCTGGTACTAAAGGCTTATTGAAAAAGGCGCTTCCCTTTGGTCTAGTCTTTCTACTTATGACTCTTTATACGCGCATGGATGGGGTCATGCTTGAACGTCTCTTAGATGATGGTGGCCTTGAGGCTGGTATTTATGCGGCAGCATTTAAAATGTATGACGCGGCAAATATGATTGGATTTCTTTTTGCCACTCTGCTTTTACCTATGTTTTCTTCAATGGGTAAAAAGAGATTTGAATTAAGCGAACTTACAACACAGGCTTTGCAAATTCTTATGGCGATTGTTATTCCTCTTGTATGCTTAGTATTCCTGTATGCTGATGATATAATGCCCTTTTTATTTCACGATGCAACATCTTACTATGCTGCAGTTATGCGCGTACTTATTCTAGCCTTCTTTTGTGTTGCGCTCTCCTACATTTTTGGGACTCTTGTAACATCAACTGGGCAGCTGCGAAAAATGAACATGCTTTTCTTATTAGGTATTGGATTGAACTGGATTCTTAACTTGATGCTTATACCTGAATACAAGGCGCTTGGGGCAGCATACACTACTTTAGCAACCCAAGCATTCGTGATAGTGGGCCAAATCATACTGGCTTTTCAATTGACTAAAATCAACATCCCAGTGCACATATTGTTAAAAATTGTATTTGTTCTCTGTTTAACGGCATTTTTTAGTTACTATCTAATGCACTCAATGACAGTTCATTGGCTCGTTAAGCTAGTTGTTTCGGGAATAATCTCCCTTGGTTTATCATTTTTGGTAGGTTTATTGCGTTTAGAAATAGCGAAGGAAAGTATAGAACTTGATTCATGAGTGAAAACGAAAATCTGATTGACCTAGTTTCTGTAATCTACAGGAACAGAAAGCGTATTATTTACAGCAGCATCATCGCTGCTGTACTAACTGCTGTTTTTAGTTTGTTCATGAAGAACTATTATAAAGCAACAACAATATTCTATCCAGCAAGTACGGATTTAGCAAAGCCTGTTCCAGTGGGTGGGGTTGAAGACAACAGAAACTTTTATGGGAACGACTTTGATCTAGACAGATTACTCACAATTGCGAATAGTGATGAGGTGGCAGAATATTTAGTAAACACATTTAATCTGTACTCTCATTATGATATAGATTCTACAAGCAAAAGAGGTCCTAGCAATTTGCGCAAAAAACTGAAAAAGTTATACACAACAGAAAAATCCAGATTTGATGCTATTGAACTTTCAGTAGAAGATAAAGATCCAGAGATCTCTGCAAAAATGGCGAATGCCGCAAGAGCAAAAGTCAATGATATTGCACAGGGTCTTATTAAGGGCAGTCAGTATAAAATGGTGAAAGCTTATGATGAGACTCTCTTTAAAAAAGAAATAGGAATTAAGTCGCTTTCTGACTCTCTTGCAAGAATGCGCGCTAAATATAAAATATATAGTGTGGAATCCCAGGGCGAAGTCTATGGTGAAAACCTTACCCTCACCCAATCAAGTATTAACAATGTTGCTGCACGTTTAAAGGCATATCAGGATGCCTTTGGGCCTCAAGATTCCATTAGGAAACTAAAGATCCTTTTAAGCGGTTTGAATAATCAGTTCAATTCGTTAGAAGAAAGTGTTGCTCTTTTTAATGAAGGGTATTCTACAGTTCTTTCCCTTGAGTTAGAACAATTAAAATTTGCTGACCAGCTAGCAACAGACAAAGAAAGATATAAGCAGCTTAAGCTTACTTATGATTCTCCCTTTGCCGCCATTCACCTAGTGCAAAAAGCAGAAGTGCCAAATCTAAAGTCGAGGCCTAAGCGTTCTCTTTATGTAGTCGGTATAGCTTTGTTAACTGGTATCCTTAGCATCTTATGGGTCTTACTATCTCACCAATTCAAAAATACAGGATGGAGAGAAGTATTCCGAGACTAGCAAGTCTGTCTGAGAAAACAATATTTTTCACTTTTGTTTCTCTGTGCATTCTTTCCTTTCTCTCTGCTATGTTGACAGAACAATATGCCCTTGCTCTTGTTCCTTTTGGAATCATTTTTTTATATGTAGCCGTTTCTGCTTATCGCTGGATTTACCTAATGTTCTTTTTCCTTCTCCCCTTCTCTGTTGAGGTCTATCTAGCTGGTGGTTTTGGTACTGATCTTCCTTCAGAACCGCTCATGCTTGTTCTTTGTGGAATTTTTATCATGCTCTTAATCCAAAAAAAACTGCTTGTTTCAAAGCTTATGCTTGTTCACCCGCTGAGTATTCTCGTTCTATCGCATCTCGTATGGATATATTTTATATCTCTTTTTTCATCAGACCTGCTCGTTTCTTTTAAATATGCTCTTGCAAAAACTTGGTATCTCATTCCATTTTATTTTCTAAGTTTTTTCACTCTGGATGTTAAAAAAGAAAGTAGCTTTAGAAACATTTTTTTTGTACTCTGGTTAGGGATGTGTGTTGCGATAACTTATGTCATGTTACGCCATGCGGAAACAGGATTTTCTTTCAAAGATATAAACGAAGCTGTCCGTCCTATTTTTAGAAACCATGTGAATTACGCAAGCATGCTTGTTGTATTTCTTCCCTACCTCGTCTTTCTGAGAACTGGTAGTAAACACAAGTTTATATACTTCACTTTTATTCTATTTCTCATGGTAGCTATATATTTTAGTTACACGAGGGCTGCTCAGCTCTCTATCCTTATCGCAGCGGGCTCTTATTTTGTAATCCGTTTCCGATTGTCTATTTATGCTCTCTTGCTCGCTTCTATGTTCATGGTAAGTCTTGTTCTATATTTAGTGCATGAAAACAAATATTTAGATTACGCACCTAATTACGAAAGTACAGTAGCCCATTACAAATTTGATAATTTAATAGAAGCCACTTATAAGCTAGAAGATATTTCCACAATGGAGCGTGTGCACCGGTGGGTTGCTGGTTTTACAATGGTCTCTGAAAAACCCTTAGTAGGTTTTGGCCCTGGATGCTTTTATCCATTTTATAAAAATCATACAGTAAGTAGTTTTAAAACCTATGTAAGTGATAATCCTGAGAAATCTGGTATCCATAATAATTTTCTGATGGTATTCGTAGAACAGGGAGTCGTAGGATTTATACTAATGCTATTACTTTGCTTTGTACCCATTATGATAGGTGAGCGCACTTATCATAAGCTGGTTGTGCCCTGGCAAAAAAACATTGTAATGGCAGCAACAGTAAGTATCATAGTTACTGTCTGTGTTTTACTTATTAATGATTTATTGGAGGCTGATAAAGTAGGTCCTCTGTTTTTCCTTTCCTTATCTATTATTGCTGTATTACATTCTTCTGTAAGAAAATAATTTAATTTTTAGGGTCTAGACAGGTGCTGCGGAAGAATCCGCGTGAGTTGCATGGAGGGGCCGAGGGCATCGCCTGAGGAGTCGCAGCACAGCTGTGACCGACTGAATAAGGAGCCTGGAATGGAACGACCCGTAGGGGCACGCCCTAAAAACCTATCATATGTAAAGAAATCATCAATTGACAAAAACAAAAGCATTATTTGGTATAATCTATGCAAACAGTATATTTGCATTCCTTTTAAGAGGGCGATTAGCTCAGTTGGTTCAGAGCACCTGGTTTACACCCAGGGGGTCGGGAGTTCGAGTCTCTCATCGCCCACCAGAGAAAACCCTGCTTCCTATGACGGAATCAGGGTTTTTCTTAATTTAACGGCAACGAAAAGTATATGCGCATGACGATCAAACAACTAATTAAGCTAGAAGACAAAGCAAAACAAGTATGGGTAATAAGCCCAGAACTTCATTTTGACACTGAAAACAAAGATTTTACAGAAATCGTAAGTGTGAATCTTGGCGAGAAAACTAAGTACAGATACATAGTTCCTGGTACAAGCCGAGTTGAGAAAAACATCGCGATCTATCAAAAGAAGTATAATCTATCTGCTGAAGAAATTCGCACTAACTTCTTAATCCTTCCTGCTAATGATTTTAATCCGTTTATTACTGAGACTGCGATCTACAATGGTGGTGGAAAAGATTGTGTTGCTGTAGCTGCGCCTGCACATGAGGATAATAATCTTGTTATCAAGTATGAGACAAAAACTGCGAAAGGAATGGCTAAGCACTTTAGAGCTCTTTGGAAAAAATACAAGAGAACAAATCCTTAGTAATTTCTATTTGTAAAGATTGGATTTTAGTAAGCCAAGTTTATTAAAAAAGTGTAGGAAGGAAACTCCTAACACACCCATTCCATATTTTGCGCTTCTTCTAAAGTTTATGGAAGATGCTTCTTCAAAATATTTAGTAGGACACGTAACTTCTCCTATATCAAATCCTTTATAAATGATCTGTGATAACATCTGGTTGTCAAAAATAAAATCATCTGAGTTTTCATTAAAATTGATTGCTAACAATACTTCTTTGGAAAACGCTCTGTATCCTGTATGGTACTCTGATAATTTGTATCTGATTAAAAAATTCTGCGTTAGAGTAAGAAACCTGTTTGCTATATATTTATAAATAGGCATGCCTCCCTTCAGTGCTCCTTTCCCCAATATCCGTGAGCCCAACACAACAGGATAGAGTTCTTCTCCTATTATATTAACCATCGAAGGAATAAGTTTAGGGGTGTATTGGTAATCAGGGTGCAACATGATCACAATGTCTGCGTCTAAAGCGAGTGCCTTATTATATAGCGATTTTTGGTTCCCTCCATAACCCTTATTTTTCTCATGTGCTATTATATGATCTATGCCTAATTCGCCAGCTAGCTTTACAGTATTGTCTGTGCTTGCGTCGTCGCATAGAATCACTTCGTCCACAAGGTCCTTAGGAACTTCAGCGTATGTTTTTTCTAAAGTTTTCTCAGCATTATAGGCTGGCAGTACTGCAACAATCTTTTTACCCTTATACACTTGATTCTATATTTACGGAAAAATATAAAATTGTCAAGACTTAATAGAATGTTGCAAAGGTTGATACTTGTCAAATAGATATCCAATAAGTAAATGATCTTCCTTTTTTAAGATTCTTAACAGTATTTACAGTTTCCAATGTTCTTGACAATATGCTCTTAGTTATCACATTGGGTCTTTGGTGTTTGCGAATAAGGTCTTTGCTTAAACTCTCTTTCTTATAGAGAGCTTTCAGGAGTCCATTCTTTTCCTGACTTTCTTCTTCCACAGAAAACACTTGAATTAATTCTTCAAACTCCGTTTCCTCTAGTTCTATACTTTGGAGATCATTGACTATAAATTGAATGCCTCCTGACATTAACCTTGTTATATTCACCTCTGTTTTAAAATTTCCATCTTCCGTCAAATCACAATCTACACAAGCTGGTTCGTTTCCAATTAAAATCATTACCGTGCTGTCGCAGCCTGCTTGGTTTGTATAGTTCTGCATGAAACTACCTGTGTCTGTGTATTCTATTCCGGATATAAAAACAGACTCACCAGGGCAGATGCTTGTCTCAAGGCTTGTTGTGTCTGCGTCAAGAATATTTAGGTCAATGCGTAGTATACTGTCGCAACCCGCTTGGTTAGAAAAACTCTGTGTATACATTCCCGCTTCCGTGTATTCCTCACCTCCTATGATAATTGAACTTCCTTCACAGAAACTTGCTGATTGAAATGTGGAGTCTGTTGACAAGAGACTTAATTGAAGCGTTAAAAGACTATCACAAGCATCATCTCTTTCTATGGTCTGTGTAAATTCCCCTGCCTCTCCATATTCAACACCATTCAACTCATAAAATTGTCCTGTACATATATTCGCAGTGATTGTTTCTTCTGGCATATCTCCGGGAGTTACTTCTAGCTGTACTATACTATCACATTGTGTGATAACAGACTGTAAAACGATGCTATAAAATTCAGGTTCAGTGATTATCTCATTTCCTATTATTATTGTATCGCCTAAACAAATTTCTGCTTCTGCCATCGTTTCTGTCGTAGTAAAACTTAGTTCATATTCATCCCCTAAAAAACATCCGTCATCTGTTGTCACTGTTACTTGATACACTCCATCTTGTGGGTCCAATGGATTTGATGGGTCATCAATTGTAATGCTTGACCCATTTTCACCAATGATTGCTACTCCATCTTTATACCATTGGAACTCACCTTCAATTTTCTCTGAACTTTGAATAATGATTTCATCTCCACATGGTGTTCCTGTGATATCAACTATGGGTAAACCAAATTCGTCTGACTCTGCAAGAACTATATTATCAAAAAAGAAATACGGATCAAGTTCTAAGTTTTCGTTTATCAAGCATGAGGGACCAAGTACAATGACATTATAATCTTGGTCTGGCACAAATTCAAATGTTGCATTTACCCATTCATTATTTCCTGCGTATTCCATCTCGCCTAAGAGAACAAAGCCTGGTCCATTCGTAGGGCATCCAAAATCTGGATCTCCACTCCCAAAGGGTAGGTTTCCACAATCCATAGATGCAAAAACTGCCATCTTTAAATTCATGCTTCCCTCCACATTGTCTTGGAATCCAATGAAGAAATCCAACTTATAATTTTGATTTGCTTGAAGGGGTTGCATGAGGCATGCTCCTGTGTATTCTTTAAAATTAAATGACGTTGGTTTGCCATCTCTAAACCCAATGGCTCCTTCTCCATCTGGGAAAGGTAAGGGGGCTTCTGCCATTATAAATGGAAGGCCTAATATTCCACACTCGTGCACATAATCTGTAGTTGCTGCTGAGGCTTGTATCCATTCGTCTGCACAATTTAACTGCGCTTCTGCTTCTGGACAACAACTCATTTCTTCAAAAGAGGGGTTTGGAATTAGAGAACTGGGCATAAACGATTCACAAATACAATCTTCATCATTCAGGTCCACGAGACCGTCATTATCATCATCAATTCCGTTGTTGCAAATTTCTTGTGAATATATCCCTAGGCTTATGCAAGAGAATATTGCAAATACTACAATCTTCTTAATTATCATGGTTGGTAATTCTATACTTGAAAGTAAAAAATACATATGTGTTTTTTTAATATTTGGAAGCATTATTCGCTTAATACGTTGATAAGTATTTGATACATGCATATAAAATGTCATTAGAGGACATATTCATCATTTCTAGAAGAACTAGAAGCTGAGTTTCTGCGTTAGATACCCAAACAACAAATTTTGAACAAAACATTCAGCTTTGTTATTCTCATGCTCTTTGCCTGCTATGTGGGCTATAAGTTTTACCTAAATTCAAATGTTTCTCAGGGTAAGAAAGTCGCAGAAATATCTGGTATCCTTCCTGACAATACTGCGTTTAAATTGAGTGATCTGGAGGGAAATTATGTCCTTGTGGATTTCTGGGGCTCGTGGTGCCCTCCCTGTAGAAAAGACAATCCTAAGCTTGTTGCCATGTATGATAAATACGCGGGTAAAACGTTTAAAGGTGATTCAAGTTTTGAAATCGTAAATGTTGCAATAGAAAAGAATGAAAAACGGGTACTTGCTGCCATAGAAAAAGACGGTCTACGTTGGCCCTACCACATCATTGAAACTAGTAAACTGGTACTTTCTTCACCATTAGCTCTCAGTTATGGTGTGACAGATTTACCGACAAAATTCCTTATTGACCCTGAAGGGATATTGATAGGTAGGAATATGTCATTTAAGGAAATAGATGCTTACCTTGCAGAGCGCTTGAAAACATGACAACTTGGCGCAAAATGCCGTATGGCTCGACTATTGATGAGATATGTCTATGTTAGAAAAACTTAAGGAAAAAATGACTGCTAAGAAAACAACCGAAGAGGCAGAAAAAAAGTCTGGTAAAAAGAAATCCAAAAAGCCTAGTGCTAAAGAAGAAATTATAGAATTGCAGGCTCAAGTGGCAGAGCAAAAAGATAAGTTTCTGCGCCTATATGCTGAGTTTGAAAACTATAAGAAGAGAACGATGAAAGAGCGTCTTGATTTAATCAAAACCGCTGGGCAAGAAACAATAAAAAAAATCCTTCCTGTGCTTGACGATTTTGATAGAGCAAAGCAAAGTGCGGAAGATGAAAGCACAAACGAACAGTTCAGCGATGGTGTTCTTCTTGTGTACGACAAGTTACATTCCACACTCAAGGCACAAGGCCTTATCGTCATGGAAACAAATGGACACGATTTTGATCCAGAACTCCATGCCGCTATCAGTGAGATTCCCGCAAGCTCAGAAGAGATGAAGGGTAAAATAATTGATACTGTTGAAAATGGATATTACCTAAACGATAAAATTATACGACACGCGAAAGTGGTCGTAGGAAAATAAGATGGCTAAAAGAGATTACTACGAAATTCTCGGTGTCAGTAAATCTGCTGATGAAAAAGAAATTAAAAAAGCATATCGCAAGATTGCTATGAAGTTTCATCCAGATAAAAATCCTGATAATAAAGAAGCGGAAGAAAAGTTTAAGGAAGCCGCAGAAGCATATGAGGTCTTGAGTGACGCTGATAAAAAGGCACGTTATGATCGTTTTGGTCATGCAGGTATGGGCCAGGGTGGAGGCTTTTCCGGAAACGGCATGACCATGGAAGATATCTTTTCACAGTTTGGAGATATTTTTGGTGATTCAGGGAGTCCTTTCGAAACCTTTTTTGGAGGCTCAGGTGGCACGAGAGGAGGAAGGCGTGTTCAGAAAGGTAGTAACCTAAGAATCAAAGTTGCCCTTAGCCTAGAAGAAATTGAAAATGGAGTAACGAAAAAAATTAAAGTAAAAAAACAAGCTTCTTGTAAGTCTTGCAGCGGTAGCGGTGCTAAAGATTCTAGTTCAGTCAAGACATGTGGTACTTGTGGCGGTTCTGGTTATGTACGTCAAATTAAAAGCACATTCTTAGGGCAAATGCAAACAACTGCAGTATGTCCTACTTGTACAGGTTCTGGAAATCAAATAACTGCAAAGTGTACTTCTTGTAAAGGAGAAGGGCGTGTGTATGAAGACGAGAAACTAGAAATTGAAATACCTGCTGGTGTAGAAGAAGGCATGCAGTTGTCTATGCGTGGAAAAGGGAATGCGGGTAAACATGGCGGTCCTGCTGGAGATCTTCTCATTAACATTGAAGAGAAGGCGCACGATCATTTTGCCAGAGAGGGGAAGAACATTATTCATGACCTCTTTTTAAATTTTGCAGACGCTGCACTAGGAACCTCTGTTGAAGTGCCAACGCTCAATGGAAAAGTAAAAATAAAAATTCCTGCTGGTACACAGGCAGGTAAAATATTTAGACTAAGAGGAAAGGGTCTTCCCTCTGTCCAGAGTTATGGAAAAGGAGATCAACTGATTAATGTAAATATTTGGACGCCTAAAAAATTAACTCCTACAGAAACTAAACTGATGGAAGAGCTCAGAGGTTTGGAAAACTTTAAACCTAATCCAGGCAAATCTGAAAAAGGGTTTTTTGAACGCATGAAGGACTATTTTGAATAAATGAAATTAACTGCATTTTTCTTTTGTATGCTTTTTCTCTTTGGTTGTGGAGAGCATCCCATTATGGAAAAATCTTTTGAACTTCCCTTCGAAGGTTGGAGTTATGATAACAGCTTTGACTTTCCAATTGACATTGAAAACAAAGACGCAAAATACAGATTGGAGATGTTTGTTCAACATTCTAACGAATATGACTTTCAAAATCTATACACACGCATAAAAACCGAATTCCCTAATGGGAATACTGCAACGGATACTGTATCTATACAACTCTCTGACAAATATGGTCGGTGGTTTGGGAAATGTTCCTCTGGGAAATGTGCTTATCGCGTAGTACTAAAAGATAGCTTCAACTTTATAGAAGCCGGAATGCATAATGTACATTTAGAACAATATTCTAGAACAGGGTATTTAGAAGGAATTCAAGAATTAGGCTTTGCGCTTTACCAGTATTAGTACACTTTCGTATACCTTTCATTGATCATCCACTTTCCCCATTTTTTATCGTACGTGTGAATTTTATTCGTCTCCTTGTCATTTGTGTCTACTATCGTATTACCCTGATTCACCCATTCAAAAATAGATCCGTACAAATTCAATACATTCCTAAAGCCCTTTTCCTGTAAAAGCTCTCCAATCTTTTCACTTCTATATCCAATAGAGCAGTACACGACAACGGTTTTACTTTTGTCTAGTTTGTCTATTAATGCAGTATTGGGTGTATCATAGCCCAGATGCAGTGCCCCGGGTATGTGGGAAACTTCAAATTCTTCCTTCTCTCTAGTGTCTAGAAGAATAACGTTTGTTTTGATTTCATTTAAATCTTCTACAGAGATTAAGGGTACAGTATAGCTTAAGTAGGAATCTACCATGCTGCTGAAGTCTTTCTGACTCGCAGCACTTTGTGCTTGTGAAGCTCCGGAAAGTGGAATTTGCAAAAAGCATATGATTATTATTAGATTCTTCATGCTATAGTTTTTCTGGTCCTGTCCCCACGTGGTCTGAAAGTATCTCCAAACAAAAGCCACTAAGTACATTATTTTTCCAATTTTCTATCTCCTTAGATATATTGTCAGGATAAAGAAGGTGGATGTTGGGTCCTGCGTCTAAGCTAAAATACACTGAATGTCCTGTTTCTTCCCTATAGTTGCGTATTTCTTTTATAAGACTCAGTGTCTGTGGCTCTATTAAAACATAAGAAGGATTACTGCACATCATGAGGGCATGCAATGTAAGAGCCTCGTCTTCACAAATTTTACCAAATGTTTCTAAGTCTCCTTTCCGCATCGCTTCCAATAAAAGATGCATTCTATCATTGGCTTGCTGGTACCTTGCACTAGCAAACACATTGCCTTCCATAAGTTTATGTCCAGCAGTAGATGAAACTGATTTTTCCTTTTTGCTTACTATCAGGATGTCGTCGTGAAATCCCATAAACACAGGGTCAATTCCTTCTGTAAATGGAATTGCATAATCATTGCTTCCGTTTTCTGTTTCTTTACTCTCACCCCAAAACGCGAACGAAGGATAGACAGATCTGCATGCAGAACCACTTCCTAATCTTGCAATGTAGGATGCTTTTTTATAAAATTCTTCGTCTGATTCCAAGGTATTTGCAATCTCGCGTTCCATACTACACAAGCAAAGAGCAATGGCCGACATGCTTGAAGCAGAACTTGCTATTCCTGATGAATGGGGAAATGAATTTTCACTTTCTATTTCTAATTCATAGTCCGTTAAAAAGGGAAAGTGCTCTTTTATACTTTCAAGGAATTTTAAAAGTTTTGTTTTGAAAAGGAGATTTTCTTTGCCTTCAAACTTGAAATCTATCTCTACGTCTTGTGTTGGTTTCTCTTTTTTTCTGTACGCAATTTTACTAATCGTATGCGCATTATTTAAGGTGATACTTATAGACGGGTTTCTTGGGTACTGTGTTCCATATTTACCCCAATACTTAATTATAGCCAAGTTGCTAGGACTCTTCCAGCTAATTCTTTTGGTCGTCGATGTATCGCCTGTCGTTTGTTGTGTTTCCAATTCTATATCTGGTGCTACCGTTTTTCTTCCTGTTCTATTCTGTAGGATATATTAAAATCTTGAAGAACTGCATCAAGTATTTCATATTTACCTTCCTGGTACCCTTCTTTTAAGTCGTAACTGTAGAGCTTTGAAAAACTATGCCATGTAAGTGCTTTAAAGCGTCCTTTGAGTTCTTTTAAAAGATCATACATTGTCCTATCTAATTCTCTCTCTATCATCTTTATCAATATCTTTCCTTGCAGCTTTGTGAGTTTTTTTAATGGCTCTTCAAATTCTACTTTTAAGTCTTGTTCCAATTTTTTTATATACTTCTTCTTCTCTTTTTTCTTCATTGTCTTAGTGGCATATTCCATCTCTCTGAAGATCTTTATTGCTTCTCTAGCATACGGATACACTTTAGCTGCATAACGCTTAAACTTCATGTATTTTCTGTAATCCGCATCTGACTTAAATGTTCTCAAAGATGTAATAGAAATATCTTCTAAGGTTTCCATGATTAGGGTATCGCCTTCTGGAGTAATCATTGCTGTCATTACCCTTCCTTCTACTTTGGTTTCAAATAATTCCAATTCTCCTGATTCGTCTTTATATTGAATAGTATCAAATTCCGTTCCTTCAACTATTGTGTCTTGCGGAATTGAATCCTGATGGATTGTGTCCTGTGTAATGGTGTCCATCTCAATAGTATCCACCCTCACTTGCCCAAAACTCGTTGTACTAAAGAGTAAACCTGCGATTGCTATGTGTGTTATTTTATACATAATGTACCTGTCTTGCTTTGATAACGATATGATACTGTTAATGTTACGTTTAATTTTGTTTATGTTTTCTTAAGATGAAAGAGTACTTTTAAACCACAAAGATAGCAATGCATGCTAAAAAACTTAAGTAAGGCCATATCACTCGTTTTTCATCCACTTTTTGTGTTGTTCTATTTA
Organism: uncultured Saprospiraceae bacterium; assembly: GCA_937967615.1. Taxonomy (GTDB): domain Bacteria; phylum Bacteroidota; class Bacteroidia; order Chitinophagales; family Saprospiraceae; genus CALCMJ01. The sequence continues at coordinate 41,142 of CALCMJ010000042.1, read as the reverse complement.
CTTATAGCAACATTTATCGTTAATCCTTACCTTTTCAGTGTTCAAGATCCAAAATCTAGAAATATCCTTCTTATAAGTGTTTTCATGATAACAGTGGTACTTCCACTGGTTTCTATTCTTATGATGCGTTTTTTAGGTCTTTTGACCAGTTTGGCAATGGATGATAAAATGGAGCGTGTAGGACCATTGATCGCGACAGGTATTTTTTACCTCTGGTTATATGTAAATATTCGATCAAGTACTTACTTGCCTACGCTCTTTCAGGTCTTCGTTCTTGGAAGCACCATTTCACTTTTTCTTGCTTTTTTCATAAACAACTTTACAAAGATAAGTTTGCACACCGTAGGAGCTGGCGGGCTCGTTATTGCATTCATACTTTTACACCAATACAGTTATGGAGAGATTGAATTTAAGCTTGGCTCTTCTGTTTTATCCGTTTCAACATTTCTCCTTGTTATTATTGTTGTTTTAATCGCCGGTTGTATTGGTGCAAGCAGAATGTTTCTAAATGTACACAATAAGGAACAACTATATATGGGTTACCTTGTTGGGTTTTTAGGTCAATTATTTGCGTACAATATTATTTACTAAAACTAAATCTCCAATTACACAGATGTTAGAAGAAAAAATAGAAGCCTGTTGGAATGACAGAAACTTGCTCGAATCCGCAGAGTATCAAACTGCAATTCGTTCAGTAATTGAATTGTTAGATAAGGGAAAAATTAGAGTTGCAGAACCTGAAGGAGATATTTGGAAGGTGAATCAGTGGGTGAAAAAAGCTGTTGTCTTGTATTTTCCAATACAGAAAATGCAGACAATAGAAGTCGGCCCTTTTGAATTCCACGACAAGATGGCATTGAAAAAGAATTATGCTGAGCAGGGTGTGCGTGTAGTTCCTCACGCCATTGCGCGCTATGGTGCATTTTTAGAACCTGGTGTAATCATGATGCCTAGTTATGTCAACATTGGGGCTTGGGTAGGTTCCGGAACAATGATAGACACCTGGGCAACAGTAGGTTCTTGTGGTCAGATAGGTAAAAATGTACATCTTTCAGGTGGGGTAGGAATAGGTGGTGTCTTAGAGCCTCTTCAGGCAACTCCTACAATTATTGAAGACAACTGCTTTATAGGTTCGCGATCCATTGTAGTAGAGGGTGTTCGTGTAAGGAAAGAAGCTGTTTTGGGGGCGAATGTTGTGTTAACGAAATCTACACATATTATAGATGTCAGCGGCAGTTCTCCTGTCACATATAAAGGCGAAGTTCCTGAGCGTTCTGTGGTCATTCCTGGCACCTACGAAAAAGATTTTCCTGCGGGAAAGTTTAATGTTTCTTGTGCTCTTATAATCGGGAAGCGGAAAGAAAGTACGGATAAAAAGACTTCACTCAACGATGCGCTAAGAGATCATAGTGTCGCGGTATAATGAAATAGCAATCCAAAGTCATTCGTTGTATAATTTTGTCTTTACCAAAACGTATTCATTCTAATATTATAGATATATTTATTCCGTGCGTCATTATAGTCTATTCATATTATATTTCTCACTTTTAGCACTTTCGCTAAATGCACAGAGTCAAAATCTGCAACTGATTCTTAAAGACAAGACTACAAACGAACCTGTAGATGGAGCACATGCTTTTATTCTTAATACTAGTTTTGGCTCCATTAGTAATTCTAGTGGTGAACTTACTTTAGATGTTCCTGTAGAATTAAAAGAAAGCCTAGTAATAAGTCATCTTGGCTTTAAAAACCTCTTTATTCCTTGGCTTGAATATCAAAACCTTTCTACTCCAGCAATAGTGCACCTAGAATCAAATGGACTCTCTCTTGAAGAAATAACCATTGTTGCGTCTCGTGATAAAAATTGGAAACGCAATTATAATCGTTTTAAAAAAGCATTTCTGGGAGAAGATAAGGCGGCAGGGAAAACTCAAATTCTAAATCCAGAGGTCTTGAGATTTCATAATACAGATGAGACACTTAAGGTAACTGCAATTGATCTCATAAAAATCTCAAATAAATACCTCGGCTATGACCTAGATTTTTTACTTAAAGAACTCGTAATTGAAGAAGATGGCTCAAGCTATTACCATGGCTTTGCAAAATTCACAGACTCGAGTTCTGCGAAAGAAACTAAAAACCACTTGAAGAGAAGAATGCAGGTATTCAAAAACAGTAGAAGGCATTTTCTTCTTAGTCTGATACAGAACTCAACTAAAGAGCAAGGGTATGAAATAAATTTCTTGAATTATTCCAATGGTGTTTTTAGCTTGTTGTCAAATCCTGATCCAGACACTCTAATTATCTATAATGAAAGTGATCAAAGCTTTGCCTTCGCGTTTACTGAATTTCTAAACGTAAAAAACAAAAATTTAAAATTATATAGTTCTAATATTCAAAAGGAAGGCGGTAATGTGTTTAGAAATCAATTTGTAGATGGACTTCCATCCGTGGGCAGAGGGCAAAAACAATATGCCCAATCGCAATTATATAAGATCTCTAATTTCCTAAAACTGGATAAATATGGTCATATCCTAAATGAGAAAGATGTAAAGGAGTATGGCTATTGGGCAAGTCAGCGCGTTGCTAATTTACTGCCATGGGATTATGGGGTAGAATTTTCTATACAAACTTCGCCCAGTGTGGACCTAGAGTTTTTCCAATCTCTAATATACGGAGACCTTAATGTGAAGACTGCTGCGATAAAAACTTTGAGCGATAATTGGGATAACTCTTTTCTCCCGCCATTACTTGAAATTCTACGTTTAAGTGCTGACAATCAACTCACGAATGCTATCCAAAATCTACTAAACAACAAAATAGGTCGGGAACATGTTGGAAATTATTACTCTGCACTAGAGCACATCTGGAAATCTCCTCAAAACTATGGGTCTTACTATGGCAATTTTAAAGCAGAAATCTATCGACATGTGGATCCTTTGTTTCAAACATATTTTAAAGACCGCCAAAATAGCTCCCGCATACGTTTAGATGAAATTTTATGGGGAGGTGTTCTTCAAGATGGTATTCCTCCTCTCCGTTTTCCAAAGATGATCTCTGCTGACCAGGCAGACTATTTAGATGACAACGATGTTGTTTTTGGAATTCATGTGAATGGGTTTATTAGGGCCTACCCAAAACGTATAATTGCTTGGCATGAGTTTTTCGTTGACTCCTTTGCTAATCTTGATATAGCAGGAGTCTATTGCACTCTATGTGGTACCATCATTGCCTATGATATGACATATGAGGGAATACGGCACGATTTGGGAACGAGTGGTTTCTTGTACAGGTCAAACAAACTTATGTATGACAAAGCAACCCAGTCTCTATGGAACACGATTGAAGGGAAGCCCGTGTTGGGGCCTCTTGCAAAAAAGGATATTGTTTTAGAAACCTATCCTATTGTAACTAGCACTTGGGGTGCTTGGAAAAAATTACATCCTGAAACGGAAGTCCTTTCATTAAAGACTGGCCATAGTAGGGATTATGATGAGGGTGTTGCTTACCAAAAATATTTTGCAACGGATGAGCTGATGTTTCCTGTTCCCATCATAGACGATAGGCTTGCTAACAAAGATGAGGTCTTTATTGTCCGTGTTCCTGGCTACGAACAATATCCAAAAGCCTTTTCTCAATCCTTTCTAAAAAAACATAGACTACATCGGGCTGTTGTAGCAAATACATCAATTACAATATTAACTGATGACTCTGGTGCATCTAGGGCTTACGATACTAAGGACCATGTTTTTGTTTCTTTAAAAAAGATGAAACTATTTGATGAAAATGGACTACAATGGAGTGTGGGTGAAGATGGAATTAAGAGCGGTGAAAATCTTATGCTAAAACGTGTTTCCGCTCATAATATTTTTTGGTTTGCCTGGCTTAACGCATACCCAGAAACACTGCTTGTCAAATAAGGCCTAGTCATTCCATTCAAACGTTTCAATGAGTTTTGCAACATCTTCTTTTACAAAATCATAAACGACAGCCATAGAGTCAGGGTCTACTTGGCTATAAAAATAAACAGAACCCCTTAAGTAATGGCTCGTACTGTCTGTTAAAAAAAACTGGACTGGTGTCGCCACGTCTCCAGACATCTCAAAAATAAGTCCACTTACGTTATTGGGTTTTTGGATAACGACCTCATCTCTATAATTGGCCTTTTGGTTGTGCTTACTGATGAACTCATAAGCATCTTCAACCAGTCCCTCAAATTCTTTCTTACTATTAATTGGGAAATAGGAACAGTGGATTTTACCGTTCAGCTGAGGAATGTTAATATCAAACCAACATGGATGTAATGGTTCCTCTTCAAAAAATTTCGTTTCTTTTTCAATCTGACTATAGGCAGGGATTTGAAAACTAAAATCACAATCTGTATTTACGAATTCTTTGTAAACTTTTTCTGGGAATTCTATCCTTGGATACATCCTTGGTTTTGGCATTAAGGCTTGCTCTTCTTTACAGGCAAGAATGAAAACAAGAACCATACACAATAAAAAAAATTCTTTCATGGAATAAAGATACGAGATATGCGCTCCTTTCAATTTAGTCTTCTATTTTTTTTCTAAAATCAATTTTCCTGCCGCTAAGATTTGCTTTTTGAAATTTTCTGTTGCTGCCTTAAAAGCACTCATGTTAATATTATTCGTATTTAACATCCTAAGGCTTTCATGATAATCTCTTGATATACTTTCAATCAATTCTTTTTCCTTCTTATTGCTGCTGTTTTGAATTAGTTTTTTCATAAAGGAAATTGACAAACCCACTTCATTTTTCTTTATTAAGTTTTTTAGTGTTTTTGAATTGATCCTATTGTCATCTTGAGTAAGTTCTTGTAATGTCTTAGAATCAACTAAAATTGGTCTTCTTTTGTAGTGGTCTGATACATATATATTGTCCTTAATAAACCACTGTCTTTCTTTGTTGCGAGCAATCAAGTACGTTTGCTTATTTATTGACTCATAAACAAATTGAAGAATGTGCGTATTCTTGTCTACCCAACATAGTTTCCAATACTCGTTTGTTTGCACAATAGCATACTCTCTAAATTTTGCAGTAAGTTCAATTCCAAGAATTCTAAAATCACTCCCATAGTCCTTTATGTTTAAAAGCCAGTTGTAATGTTGCTTGTGTTTTAAATTCTTTCGCACTACTAAACCCGCTGGGTGGGTAGTTCCAAAATATTTCTTTAGTCTACTGAAGTCATAGTCTTTCTTTGTGTTAATCTTAGTGTATGCCAAGTATTCTTCTGCACTCGCTTCTTCAACAAGTTTAATTAATTGATCTTTTAAGTGTTCCTCTCTACTTTGATTCATATATCTAAACTCATGCGTATGAGTACAGATAAGTCGTAGCTTTTCTATTTTACTCTTTCCTCTATAAAAATTATCCTTGGATCTAAATCGTGTGAAGAAATCTTTAAACAGTGTAAATTCAATCTGTTTACTATTTACAAAATCACAAATGGATTGGTAGGAAACTTTATTCTTTTGCAAGAAATTTAAGTCTTCAAGCAAGTTTTCTCTTAATTCTTTGTAATCCAATATTACGCTTTACATTAAAAGTAAAAAATGTTGTGGTTTTTGTTGTGGTTTTTCTAAAAGTCTAGATGTTTTAAAATATAGATTTATGGCAGAGTAAGATAGCTGTCATTATAGAGTGACGAAGAAAAGGGGCTTTTTAACAGAAGATGCCTCTTTTCTGTTTTAATCCTTTCCTTTTTGCTTTTTAACCTCATTCTCTAAGTCTTTCGTAGCCTTTTTAAGCTCATCTATTTGTTTTTCTTTTTTTGGCTTAATCTCTTCTTTCTTCTTTGCAGCTGGTTTTTCCGTTGATTTTTTATCCTCATTTGTAAATGTAAACCCCTTATTATCCGTACCTACATAGATAGTGTCTCCTGCGCTAAAATTACCAGACAAGACCTCCTTAGATAGTTTGTTAATAAGTTCTTTCTGAATAACACGCTTTAATGGCCTTGCCCCAAATTGAGGTTCGTATCCTAGGTCTGCAAGTAAATCCATTCCTGAATCTGAAATTTCTAGTGTGATGTCTTGCCGCTTAAGGTTCTTCTTTGCCTTCTTTAATAATATGGATGCAATCTTTTTGATCTCTTCTTTCGTTAAAGGAAGGAACATTATTTTTTCATCAATTCTATTTAGAAATTCTGGTCTTAATTTGTCTTTCAATAATTCAAAAACTTCTTGCTTTGTCGTTTCAAGAATATCTGCTCTATGGTCCTCACCTACCGCATCAAGGTCTTCAAAATTCTCTAAAATAATTTCTGCTCCCATATTTGAGGTCATGATAATTATAGTATTCTTAAAATTCGCCTCTCTACCCTTATTGTCTGTAAGTCTTCCGTCGTCTAACACTTGCAACAAAATATTGAAGGTATCCGGATGTGCTTTTTCAATTTCATCTAAAAGAACTATGGAATAGGGTCTTCTTCGCACAGCTTCTGTAAGTTGGCCTCCTTCGTCGTAACCAATGTATCCTGGAGGTGCTCCTACTAATCTACTGACTGAATGTTTCTCTTGGAACTCACTCATGTCAATTCTTGTTATTGCCTTTTCGTCATCAAATAGTACCTCTGCTAGCGTTTTTGCCAATTCAGTTTTTCCTACTCCTGTAGGGCCCAAAAATATAAATGATCCTATTGGTTTTTTTGGATCTCCTAATCCTGCGCGTGATCTTCGCACTGCGTCTGCCACTGCTATAACCGCCTCTTTTTGCCCAATGAGTCTTTGTCCTATCTCGTCTTCCAAATTGAGAAGACGTTCCTTCTCCTTTTTCAACATTTTCGTTACTGGAATACCAGTCCACTTGGCTACAACCTCCGCAATGTCATTTGCTGTTACTTCTTCGTTTGTAAATCTTTTGTCGTCTGGTAATTTGTCTAGAGCCGACTCTTCTACTTTTAATTCTTCTTCTTTGGCTTTGATGTCACCATAACGGATTTTAGCCACTTTTTCAAATTCGCTATCGCGTTCTGCCATCTCTGCCTCGTGTTCAAGCTCCTCTATTTCTCTCTTTATATTCTGAATCTTATCTACAATCTCTTTTTCACTTTTCCACGCCGCCGTCAAAGAGTCTAGCTTTTGTTTTGTGTTTGCTATCGTTTCACTTATAAGTTTTAATTTCTTTTCGTCTTTTTCTCTTTTGATAAACTCACGCTCTACCTCTAGCTGTCTCACCTTTCTGTCCAGTTCGTCAATTTCTTCTGGCACAGAATCTAACTCCAACCTAAGCTTTGCTGATGCTTCGTCAATAAGATCAATCGCCTTGTCTGGCAATTTTCTTTCTGTAATGTATCTATGCGAAAGTTCTGCCGCAGCAACCAATGCTTCGTCCAGAATATCCATTTTATGAAACACCTCATATCGCTCCTGTACTCCTCTCAATATAGACACTGTATCTTCTACGCTTGGCTCATCAATAAATATAGGTTGAAACCTTCTGACAAGTGCTTTGTCTGATTCAAAATATTTTTGATATTCATCAAGCGTTGTTGCTCCTATTGTTTTTAACTCTCCTCGCGCAAGCGCTGGCTTTAAAATGTTTGCTGCATCCATTGCTCCATTTCCTCCTCCCGCTCCTATCAGCGTGTGTATTTCATCTACAAATAGTATAACCTCACCATCTGATTTTTTAACCTCTTTAATAACTGCTTTCAATCGTTCTTCAAACTCTCCTTTGTATTTTGCCCCTGCTATCAATGCGGCCAGGTCCAAGACAAATATTTTTTTGCTTCGTAGTTGCTCTGGCACATCTTGTTTTACTATCCTCCATGCTATTCCCTCAATTATAGCTGTCTTCCCCACTCCGGCTTCTCCTATAAGAAGAGGATTGTTTTTCTTACGCCTAGAAAGTATATGCAGTATCCTCCTGATTTCTTCATCCCTCCCTACAATTGGATCAAGTTTTCCGCTCTCCGCTCTCTCGTTTAAGTTTATTGCAAACTTCTGCAATGAGTTGTATTGGTCGTCCGTATGTTGGTCAGTTACTTTCCTGCCTTTCCGCAATTCATTGATTGCTGCTATTGCACCATCTTCTGTTGCACCTAGGTCTTTCAATATTTGAGCTGCTTTATCTTTCCCGCTTAAGATTCCAAGAAGTATCAACTCTAATGAAATATATTCGTCACCAAATTCCTTTAACTTCTTTTTTGCTCTGCTTAATGCTTGGTTCGCATCGTTCGTCAAGTATTGTTTTTCTACTCCTTCTACTTTGGGATATGTCTTTATAGACTCTTCCAATTTTTGTCTTAACGCAACTAAATTGATTCCCATTTTCTGAAGAATAAAATCTGCCAATTTATCGTCTGTTTCCATAATCCCACGAATGAGATGCACTGTGTCTACTTGTTGTTGGTCATAACTTCCGGCTATCTGCTGAGATTTTAAGATTGCCTCTTGCGCTTTGATTGTAAAATTATCGTACGTCATTTATCTTATTTCGATTTTATATATAGTATCAATTTTTTCGCCAAGACAAATTACGGGTAATTAATAGATAAATTGACAGAATAGATGTGGAAAAGACTGCCAAATTGTCTCTCTTTATCCACAATGGCTTAGTATTTTCGTTACACACTTTGGAATCGCTAACTTTTCAGTTTCTTTACTTAAACCTTTTAGCGTGGAATTATACTTACTCTTTGCCTTTATTGGTGCTTCTTTCTTACTTACAATTATGCCTGGTCCTGACAACATCTTTGTATTAACAGAAAGTATATCAAAGGGACGTAAATATGGTGTCGCCCTATCTTGCGGTTTGTCTTCTGGGGTTTTAATTCACACGCTCGCTGCAGCAACCGGCTTATCCGTTCTTATTCAAAATTCTGCTATTGCTTTTACAGTCATTAAGTATCTAGGTGCTCTCTATCTATTCTATTTGGCTTACATGGCTCTAGTAGAAAAAAGAGAGCCCTTAAGTTTTAATTCAGAAAAAAAAACTTTTAAGTTTTGGAAATTATATAAACAAGGTTTTTTAATGAATGTGCTTAACCCTAAGGTGTCTTTGTTCTTCATAGCTTTTTTACCTCAGTTTATAAGTCCTGATGGTTATCATATAACAATTCAAATGTGCATTCTTGGTTTTATTTTTATGCTTCAAGCTCTAGTTCTTTTCTCTCTTATTGCTATTAGTGCATCCAAGATGACTAAGTTCTTACGGCAAGAAAAATTTTGGGAAATCACTAAACGAACAAAGTTTCTAGTGTTGTCCGTTTTGGGTCTTGGGCTATTGTTATCTAAAAACTGATCTCATATTTGGCTTGCATTATCATCCGTATTCTTTAGGCTCACTTTCATTCGGCTTTTCGCGTACTGTTTTCTCATTGGCATTTCTTATCATGTTTAAGATCTCAATTATCTCCCCACTAAACCCTTACACTACACCAATTAAAATTCATAAATTGTTCCTTGGGTTTGCTTTTGCAAACCTAATTTGTAAACTACTTTACATTTTAACCATTAATCGCACCAACTCTACCTTTACTCTCTATGTTCTTGTCTTGTACTATTCTTTTACATATCTTAACTCTTAAGAACTTCACCCTTAATTAAAATCATTATTTAATCATTGTAAACAAAAGAACTAATTTCCAACAAACCTACTTCCATTAATTAAAACATACACGTATTATTTCGTTTTGAACAGTTATAACTTATCAGTAGCAGATATTTTATAATCACAATTAGAAAACTTGAGGCTATACCCTGATTTGAACTAAAAAACACTTTACATTCTGAGAAAAATGGATGACTTTTTTACCCTTTTTTTAATCCAAAATCAATATGTAATGAAAACAATTCAACTAATTTCGTTCTTATTCTGTAGCTTTTTTTATTCACAAATTTACACGCAATGCGCAGACCCTACAATTCAAATAGTAAGTGACTGCGGAACTGAATTTGATTTATGCCTTGATAACTACACAACTGGTGTGGACGAAGGTATTCTATTAGAGATTTTCCTAAACGACGATTTAGGCATTTTTGATCCCTGCGAATCTGACACTCTTAGTGGTACCTCCAATGGAGTACTAACACAACTACCTGATTGTAATTGGTTCTATGTTCCTAACTCAGGTTTTACTGGAAAGGATACGTTTTTCTATATCTTAAATTATCTTGACGTCTGTGTTACACAGTGTTATTGTTCTTCTGATCCAGGATGTTTAGATGGAAGAATTTGGACTATTGATGCTTTGTATCTTGGAGAAGATTTTTCCAATAATTCTTCTTACGACCCCACTGTCTTAGTAAAAGATAAAAATGGTGTCACATTTTCCACACACGAAAATCTAAGCTTTGGGGATGAGTTTTTTGCAGATGGATCTTCTTTATTGCCTTCCACAACAAATTATGAATACCAATTATTTTTAGATGGTGATACTACTCATGTTGCTGACCAAGTTGAATTAGTTCATGTTTCTTGTTCTCAAGAAGTATTTGGTGTAACGTTTGGGTTCTTGAGACCCATTAGTGGTTGTATCGCTCCCACTAGCCAAAGCTTATCCTGCGCAGGTGTTGGTAATAATTTAAAATCCGAAGAAGCTCTGGTGGAAAATAGAAACTTGATGGGCGATTTGCTTACTGTCGCCACTGCGGATACGACCATTGTAATCATCACAATAGAGCAAAGTTTGCCTGTAGAGGTCATAGCGTTTAATGGGAGAGGAATGGAAAAAATGAATCTTGTTTCTTGGTCATTGAATAATTACGGTTCGGCCTTGGTTGAATTACAACGTTCAACTAACGGTAAGGAATTTGAAGCAATTTATTCATTTGTGCCTGAGGGAACTCTTGTTCAAGGTGCATATGAAGATGAAAAATTATACGCTTCTCAATATTATAGGTTGGCTATCTATGATCATAACGGAGAATTTAATTATTCCGCTGTAATAAATATTACTAACCCATATTCATCGCCAAAGGAAATACAAATTTATCCTAATCCTTTTCAGGATTCTTTTGTACTTACATTGGCTGACAACACAATTCATACTGTAAGGGTTTTAAATAGTAGCGGTAAAATAGTCCAAGTGATAGACAATCATCTCAATAATGAAAACCATGAGATCTTGTTCAACAAGAATTTGAAAAGTGGTTTATACTTTATTCATATTATAGGTGAAGGCATCTCAGAAACACATCGAGTATTGAAAATATAAATAGTTGATCCCTTGAGTATTAAGAAACAGACATCTTTGTGATAGGTGTCTGTTTTTTTTACCTACAATTACCTAAACGTCTTATTTATACTTTGCAGTTTACTATTACCAGGACACAAATCTTTTTGCTGCAATGTATTTAAAGGTGTGTCAACTGTATTCATCATTTCATGCAAGTCCTTACTTTCCGTATTGATATAGTACAAACCAGTTAAAATCTGACCTCTTGACTTTGCCTCATGCAATCTATTTACAGCAGAAAACCTATCTGTTGGGTTCCAGTCAGGGGCTAATTTGCTTAAATGTATTTTAGATCCATCAAAAAGCTCAACCTCTGCTGACTTGCCTTCTGGATAATCTACCCTTATCTCGTCTTGTTCTGGAACAAAATCAAAAATAGAAGTTGATTCAATATGTGCTCTTACGTGCGAATACGATCTTGTTGATGTTTTGTTATTGTTAAATGTAACACAAGGAGAAATAACATCAAGAAATGCAAAACCTGGATGTGCCATTGCCGCCTTTATCATTGGCACTAGCTGGTTTTTATCTCCAGAAAAACTTCTGCCTACAAACGTTGCATTTAATTCCAGCGCTAAACCTGCCAAATCAATTCCTTGGTATGGGTTGCTTTCTCCTGCTTTACTTATTGATCCAAAATCTGCTGTTGCAGAATCCTGTCCCTTAGTGAGTCCATAGCAGCCATTGTTCATAACGATATACACCATATTCAGATTTCTTCTTATCGCATGCACAAATTGCCCCATCCCTATAGATGCTGTATCTCCGTCGCCAGAAACACCTAAGTATATTAAATCTCTGTTTGCCATATTCGCTCCCGTCGTAATGGAAGGCATTCTTCCGTGCACTGAATTAAATCCGTGCGAATTACTTAAGAAATAGGTAGGCGTTTTTGAAGAACATCCAATACCAGAAAGTTTAGCAAGGCGATGAGGTTCCAATGATATTTCATAACACGCCTGTACAATTGCACCGCTTATAGAATCGTGTCCACATCCCGCGCAGAGCGTAGATATCACTCCTTCATAATCCGCTTTATTATATCCTACCTTGTTAGGCTTTAAAGACGGGTGGTGAAATTTTGGTTTTACATATGACATAACAAGTTTCTGTGTTTTAATTTACTGGTACTAAATTCAATACCTGGTTTATCTTAGCATGGATCGTGTGTGCTGTTATGGGTGTTCCGTCATAATTTAAAACAGAGAGAAACCGTTTAGGGTCTAAGTTTAGCTCATTGATAAGTAAACTCCTGAACTGTGCATCTCTATTTTGCTCTACTACAATTATTTTAGCGTGAGCTGCTATGAAGTCTTCTACATCTTTGTGAAATGGAAAAGATCTTACACGGATACTATCAATATCAATTCCGTTTTCTTTTAAAAGATCCATCGCCTCTATCGCAGCATATGCTGTAGTCCCAAAAAACAACATTCCGTACTCACTTGTATTTTTTTCCTGGTAAACTTCTGGCTTCGGTACCAGACTCTTTGCTGTCTCCCACTTTGCCGCTAAACGATCAACATTCCTAAGATATACCTCTCCTAACTCACTATACTTTGCGAACTCATCGTGTGAAGTTCCTCTAGTAAAAAATGAGCCCTTAGTAGGATGGGTTCCTGGAATTGTTCTGTATGGAATTGCATCGCCATCTACATCATTATATCTTCCAAACTCTGTCTTTAAATTATCTAGATCTTCTGCACTTAAAACTTTACCTAAATCATATTTTCTATTCTCATCCCAGGCGAACGGTGCAGACATGTGATTATTCATTCCTAAATCTAAATCAGAGATCAACATCACCGTGGTTTGTAGTCTATCTGCTAAGTCAAACGCTACGACAGTAAGGTCAAAACATTCTGCTGGTGTACTAGGAAAAACTAAAACATGTTTTGTATCACCGTGCGAAGCATAAGCAGAAGAAATTATATCTGCTTGTTGGGTGCGTGTAGGCATCCCTGTTGAGGGTCCTCCTCGTTCTACGTTGATCAATACAACCGGAATTTCTGCAAAATAAGACAGGCCTATAAATTCATTCATTAAGGAAACCCCTGGACCACTCGTTGCAGTAAAAGCTCTTGCTCCATTCCATGTTGCTCCTATCACCATTCCTATTGCCGCAAGCTCGTCCTCTGCTTGCACAAATGCATATTTCTTTTTACCGGTTTCTTCGTCAATCCTTAGTTTTTTACAATAGGTTTCAAATGCTTTTGCAATAGAGGTGGACGGAGTTATGGGGTACCATGCCATAACAGTAGCACCTGCATAAATTGCACCTAACGCACATGCTGTGTTTCCATCAACAATTATTGCATCTCCTACGGCATCCATTTTTTCTACTCGAATGGGAAGTGGGTAAGTATAATGTTCCTTTACATAATCAACCCCCAGTTGCAGTGCATTATAGTTAGGTGGAATTAGTTTTGGTTTTTTCTCAAACTGTTCAGCAATTACTTCCTTGATTACGTCTAGGTCCACATTCAATAAAGTAGCGACAGCGCCCACATAAATAATATTCTTAAAGAGTTGTTGTAATCTAGGGTTTGGATAATGTTCCATCGCTAATGCGATCATTGGAATTCCAATATAATTTACATCTTCTCTGATATACTCGTCATAAAGTTTCTTGCTGCTGTCATACACAAAATAGCCTCCAGGTTTTACACTCTTCACATCTCTTGCTAAACTCTGTGGATTAATGCCCACAAGAAGGTCAATGCCTGCTCGTCTACCTAAATATCCCTTCCCGCTTATTCTAACCTCATACCAAGTAGGTAGCCCTTGGATATTTGATGGGAAAATATTTTTCGGCGACACAGGAATCCCCATCCTAAAAATAGATTTTGCAAACATTTCATTTGCTGAGGCTGATCCTGTTCCATTCACATTTGCAAACCTGACCACTAGGTCATTTACAACTATCTCTTCATCCATTTTTTACAAATATGTTTTAGCCGTATTGTATAAATATTTTTTCATGTCCCAGGCTGCTGTAGGACACCTTTCCGCGCACAAGCCACAATGCAGACACACATCTTCGTCTTTTATCATTATTCTTGGTGTTGCAGGAAGCACACCTGACACATATAAATCTTGCGTCTTGTTTTCAGCCGGAGCACTTAAGCGTGTACGTAAATCTTCCTCTTCGCCATTGTGTGTAAATGTGATACAGTCTGTAGGACATACATCTACACAGGCATCACATTCAATACATAGGTTAGAAGTAAAAATTGTCTGAACATCACAATTGAGACATCTCTGTGCCTCCTTAAAGCCCAGTTGTTCGTCAAAGCCCAACTCTACCTCTACCTTTCTGTCTTTAAGAGAAATCGCTTTATCCTCATGTGGTACCTTAAATCTTAAATCGTGCGCAATGGCATTGTCATAGGTCCATTCGTGGATACCCATTTTTTGACTTACTAGGTTTGTAATAGGAGAAGGTCTGTCGTGAATATTCTCTCCATTACAAAATAGATCTATGGATACTGCGGCATGGTGACCATGGGCCACTGCTGTGATCACATTTTCTGGACCAAAGGCTGCGTCTCCTCCAAAAAATACATTTTCTCTTGTAGACTGAAATGTTAGCTCATCTACTTTTGGCAAATCCCATTTACCAAACTCTATCCCCAAGTCTCTTTCTATCCATGGAAATGAATTGTCTTGACCTATTGCAATAATCACATCGTCCGCAGGAATAAATACATCTGGCTCACCCGTAGGTATCAATTTACGTTTTCCGTTTTCATCGTACTCTGCTCTCACTTTACCAAAAAGCATTCCTTTAAGCACACCATCTTCTACTATAAATTCTTTTGGTGGCATATTGTTTAATATCGTTATGTCCTCTCTTTCTGCATCTTCAATTTCCCAAGGAGATGCCTTCATATCTTTTCTGGGACTACGCACAACCACAGTCACTTCTTCTCCCCCTATTCTTTTAGACGTCCGGCAACAATCCATTGCCGTATTTCCTCCTCCTAGTACGATAACGTTTTTCCCTATTTTGTCTTTGTGCTCAAAAGCAACCGCTGCTAAATATTCTATTCCTACATGAATGTTCTCTCCTGCTTCTTTAAAACCAGGCAGTTCTAGTGCCCTTCCTTTTGGTGCGCCAGTGCCTACAAAAACTGCGTCATAGTCTTTGTCTAAAATTTCTTTCATGCTTTCCACAAAGGTGTTAAAATGTGTCACGACACCCATGTCAAGAATATAGTTTACCTCTTCATCCAAAACAGATTCAGGTAATCTAAATGCAGGTATCTGTGTGCGCATCATTCCGCCTCCTTTTCCCCACTCATCATATAAGTGTAGTTCATAACCCAAGGGTGCTAAATCTCTAGCCACCGTTAGTGAAGCCGGTCCTCCTCCTATCAAAGCAATCCGTTTTCCGTTACTTTTAAATGGACCCTGAGGCATTAAATGTTTTACCTCTCCTTTGTTATCCGCTGCTACTCGCTTCAATCTGCAGATTGCAACAGGTTCATCTTCCACCCTTCCTCTTCTACAAGCAGGTTCGCATGGTCTATCACATGTCCTACCCAGAACTCCTGGAAATACATTTGATTCCCAGTTAATCATGTACGCTTCCGTATATTTTTGTGCTGCAATTAAGCGTATATATTCTGGAACAGGGGTGTGCGCAGGACAGGCATATTGGCAATCAACTACCTTATGAAAGTATTCTGGATCCTCTATATTCGTTTCCTTCATTGAATCTAAATTTCATTTAGGCTATTAACATAAATATAAATTTGCAAAAACCGACTATTGTGATAGGTAATTTAAGAAAAAAGCCTGTCTTGCATATATTATTAGCCAGATTTCAACAAATAGAATATATTATTTTGTTTGGATTATAAGAATCTCCACTTTTTATTTTTTGTTTTGTTCTTTCTCTGAGTGTGGGCATATCCCAAGTCCTTCGCTTTGCTCAGGACATAATTCAGTACAAGTCCTTCATTATGGGTCAGGCTATGAAGGGGTTCCGTCATCTTGCCTGCAAGATGACAGCGGCGTGATCAAGATCACTTGCTCCCTTACTATCCTTTATGCGGAAAATCAAAATCATAAATACTGTTCTGCAAAACTTGAAAATCTGTATTTACACGACTCAACTTAAAATAATATAAAAGCCTATTTATCTTCTATTTTCGTATACCACTTTCTTCGCAATTCTAGTTCTTAACTTTTTCCTCCTTGATACAATCTCTACGCTTGTTATAAGCTAGTTACTTCCTGCCTATTCTTTAGTTTTAAAATCAATTAACAATGGCTTCAATGGTACACTTTCTGTCGTTCTGAAATTATTGGAAATTAATAATTGATATCTTTTATCTGGCTCCAACTCTACAGATATTGTCCATGATGTATTATCCTTTGACCAATATCTACCATTAATAGAATTTTTAGGAAAAGAACCTTGGCCTAAATCACCAAAATCTACTCCTGTATTATGGCCATTTAATGGTTCAGAAAAATCAACAGTAATTTCTTTAATATTAGGGTTGACGTTTTGGCTTCCATTCTTAAACTGCCTAATTCCAACTACTCTTGGGCGGCTGTTTTCAAAAGTTGCATATAGCGTGTCAAGTGGCGCTGAAAAATAATTCGCTTTCTTTACAAAACTTTCAATTTCTGATTCGTTCGTATAATCAAGTTCTATCATTTGCTTAATTGCTACTTCTTTGTTCTTAGCTTGATTATAGAAATTCTCTGAAATTTGAAAACCAACATAGTAACCAAGGTCTCTCATCCCAAATTCATTGGGAGCATTTCCGTCCAACCATTTATATCGATTGTTCGGATAAAACATTTCCTTTTCAAAAACCTCTCTAATTCTTTTAGCGTTATTTTTTCCATGCTCTATTTGGGGATTTGGAGAATCTATATTAAGAGCTATTGTAGATATAAATTCTGCTATACCTTCATAGATCGTTAATGAAAGAATATTAAATTCTCTTGGGTTCTGTTGTGTATGAATGTACTCATGCACATTTAAGAACACTAAGTGGTTCTTAGGGTTGCTTGCATAATGAGTTTTTAAATGAGATAATTCCTCTGGAAATTCATCAGTAATCGTTTTACTATCTGCCATTGATATTTCTGACCCTATCAACACTAAGCTATCGATTGTAGTGCCTGGTGTTCTAAATGCTCCAATAGTAAAATAAATTTTTGCTAGCTTCAGTTCCGGATATAGTTCTCTTAACTTATCAATTCCACTTTCTATTTCCAAGCTTATTTGATCAGCTTTTAGTGTATTCTCACGAATCGAGGACCAAAATTTTGGATAGTCGTTTATACTGTTTAAATAATCTTGGGGTGTATAATTTCTCGCTTGCCGTATTGCCTTCAAGCCTGCTGTTCCTTTACGAAAAAACAGGCTATCAAGAAGTTGATATTGTATACTTGTGTCTTGACTTAATATGATTTGATCGTAAGCTTTCCAAAACGAATGAATGTCTGAAGTTATAACTGTTTGGTTTTGGGGCTCTTTAGTCTTGCAATTTATAAATAAAATTGAGATGGAGAATAATAAAATAATTCTATTCATAGCCTCTATTTTAAGCTTGGAGATAATAATACGTTATCTTTTTAAGCCTCTGTCGTTTTTTAGACTGTTGTTTTTAATCACGTATCAGATAGAAAGATAAGCTAGTTTCAACTTTGTCTTAACACACTAAAAGTTAGCTCAAACTTTTGGTCTCAAACAAAAGGTCATAAGTAAGAATCTCATCTACTTACAAGAAAGACACTACCTATTTGGGTCCTGCGCTTATTAAACTACTATCTGCTTTATCCTTAAACTTCTCAAAGTTGTCTTTAAAAAGTTGAGCTAATTTTAACGCAGTCTTATCATATTCCTCTTCGTTCCTCCATGTTTGTCTTGGATTAAGAATTGCGTTTGGAACATCCGGACAACTTGTAGGAATTGCGAGTTTAAATATTTTGTCTTCGGTATAATCTACATGGTTTAATTCTCCGTTTAGTGCTGCCTTAATTATTGCTCTAGTATAACTTAATTCAATTCTGCTTCCTATGCCATACGGTCCTCCCGTCCATCCTGTGTTTACTAACCACACGTTTATTTTTCCATCACCAACGCCGGAGCCTTGGTCAAGTTTCTTTCCTAATAAATCTGCATATTTAATGGGATGTAATGGCAAAAAGGGTGATCCAAAACAAGCTGAAAACGTTGCTTGTGGTTCGTTTATTCCATCCTCGGTTCCTGCTATTTTTGCTGTATAGCCACTTATAAAATGATACATTGCCTGTTCCCTGTTTAATCGGGAAATAGGGGGAAGTACTCCAAAGGCATCACAGGTTAAAAAGAAAATATTACGTGGAATATCTCCTCTGGAATTATACATGATGTTATCAATATGGTGGATAGGGTAACTTACTCGCGTGTTCTGCGTAATATCTGTGTTAGAATAATCTGGAGTAACACCGTCTTCCGCATACCCTATGTTTTCTAATAGTGCACCAAAACGAATGGCCTTATAAATTTGTGGTTCTTTGGACTCAGACAAATCGATGGTTTTTGCATAACAACCCCCTTCTAGATTATATATATTCGCTGTAGACCATCCATGTTCATCATCTCCTATAAGCCTTCTATCTGGGTCATTAGACAGCGTTGTTTTTCCCGTGCCTGAAAGGCCAAAAAATAATGCCGTATCACTGTCCTTACCCACATTCGCAGAGCAATGCATAGAAAGAACATTTCTAACAACAGGGAGAATAAAATTCAACACAGAAAATATTCCCTTCTTTATTTCTCCAGTATATGCAGTCCCTCCTATCAGGATTGTTTTCTTCGTAAAATTTATAATTGAAAAATTATCCTGTCTTGTTCCATGTATCTTTGGTTCTGCCTTTACTCCCGGAAATGCGTAAATTTTCCAATCCTCTTTAAAGATTCTTTTTTCGTCTTCACTAAGTCTTAAAAACATATTGTGTGCAAATAGGCTTTGCCATGGGTGTTCAGAATATACTTTTATATACAGTCTATATTTATTACTTGCACAAGCATAAACATCTCTAGAATAAATTTCATCAAGTCCACCCGCATACTCTTCCATTTTCTTTTCTAGCTGATCAAAAGCCTGAGTGCTCACCTTGATATTAATATCTCCCCAGTCTATTTGGTCCCTAGTAATATCGTCTTCTACTATGAAGCGGTCTTTGGGAGATCTGCCAGTAAACTTTCCTGTATTTACAACTAAGGCACCGTTACTGCTTAACTTGCCTTCTTTTCTTTCTATGGTGTGTTGTACCAATGCCGCCGGCACAAGATTCGAATGGATCTTTGAATGATTTAACATATTTAATTTGTTATTTGGTAATGCAAAGCTAAAATATTCTAAAGCTTAAATAATTGTTTGCGCTGAATTGTAGTTTCCTTATGGCCTTACAATTAAAAACATATTATGTCCAATTAATAGGTAATGGAACTTTGCATTTTCTTAAAAAATCATACGAAACGATTTCTTGCTTAGAAATCGCCACAAGTCGATCTTGAACGATACTGTAAATCTTTGTTTCTAAAATTATTTTTTCAGTAAGCACTTCACTTTTAACTGTTTCAAGTCTTACGGTGTCAGGAAACATAACTGGACGAATATACTTGCAATCTAGCCAAGCTATAACCGCACCTATTTGTTCCTCATTAACTAACATGCCGTTATTCATCTTGATTAAGAAATCTACTCTTGCGCTTTCTACCCATTTTAGGTAGATAACATTGTTCACATGCATTGCAGCATCAATGTCTCCCCACTGCACCTCTATGGTTTTACTCGTCTTCATTTTTTTGAATTATAATTTAAAAGTAAGACTATTTT
Organism: uncultured Saprospiraceae bacterium; assembly: GCA_937967615.1. Classification (GTDB taxonomy): domain Bacteria; phylum Bacteroidota; class Bacteroidia; order Chitinophagales; family Saprospiraceae; genus CALCMJ01. The sequence goes on along the minus strand of CALCMJ010000042.1, from coordinate 21,087 downwards.
TGGTAATCGCATTTCAAACTCAATGCCGTTCCCAATAATTTTGTTCCTCTATTTCTTCTAGAATAAATTTATAGTTTTGGTAACGCAACTCACTTATTTCTCCGTTTTCCACAGCTTTCTTTACAGCGCATTTAGGTTCGTTCCTGTGTAAGCAGTCTGCAAACTTACATCCGCTAGATGCTTCAAAAAATTCTTTAAAATTATGCGCAACATCTTTTACTTCAAGAAAATTATAGGAGAGTGTTTTTAAACCCGGAGTATCAATAATATATCCACCTAAAGCCAATGTAAACATTTCTGCAAAAGTAGTTGTATGCTGTCCTTTGCCTGTATATTCAGACAATATTCCTATGCGTTGATCAAGGTCGGGATCTATTGCGTTAAGAATACTTGATTTTCCTACTCCACTTTGTCCACTTAGTAAGGTCGTTTTGTTTGTAAGTATTTTTTCTATTTGTTTTATGCCTTTGTTTTCTAAGGCAGAACTTATAAAAACTGTATAGCCTATCTTTTGGTAAATCTCCTTCAAGTGTTCAAAGTATTCTAAGTCGTCATCCGTATAAATGTCTCCTTTGTTAAAGACAATGTAAACTGGAATATTGAAGGGTTCCGTCATCAATAAAAATCTATCAATAAACCCTTGTTTTAATCCCGGATTACGCATAGTGACAATGAGTAAAGCCTGGTCTATATTGCTAGCAATAATATGAACTAAATGCTTTTTTCTTGGTGACTGGCGGATAACATAGTTTTCTCTGTTTTTTACCTCAGAAATGATTCCTGTCTCTTCCTTATCTGTTTTTTCATAGATAACATAATCTCCTACCGCTATTGGATTTGTTGCCTTGGTGTCGTTAAGACGCATTTTTCCCGCAGTGCGGCATGGAAGAAATATGTTCTCCTCTGTTAGGACTTCGTACCAGCTTCCTGTAGATCTAAATACGCGGCCTTCTGGCATTAATTTACTTTGCTAGTAACTGAATGAATTGCAGCAGACATATCCATAATAATTTCAGGGTCCTTTTCTATTGCATTTCCCACTACAATAATATCAGCTCCTGCTCTACAGTTCGCTGCAGCTTTTTCTGGTGTAGATATCCCACCTCCTACAATTAATGGGACTGAAACAACATCGCTTACCGACTGAATCATTTTTTCTGGAACTGGGTTTTTGGCTCCACTTCCGGCGTCCATATAAATCAATTTCATTCCTAGTAACTCTCCAGCAACTGCTGTACAAACCGCAATGTCTTCTTTGTTGTTTGGAATAGGTTTTGTGTTACTCATATATGTGACTGTAGTATCTATACCTCCATCAATGAGCATGTATCCTGTGGAGAGGATTTCAAGCGGACTCATTTTTAGGTATGGTGCGGCAATAACATGATTACCTATAAGTAGTTCTGCGTTCCTTCCTGAAATTAATGATAAAAAAAGCAAGGCATCTGCTTTCCAGCTTAATTGAAATGAATTCCCAGGAAATAAAATCATGGGAATCTTACACTTTTGTTTTATGGCCTTTAATAGTTCGTCGAGCATATCATTCACAATCAAACTACCTCCAATAAAAAAATAATCAACGTTAGCGTCAATTGCCAGATCAAGTACACGATCTAGTTTGCCAAGGCGAACCTTGTCTGGGTCAAGAAGAACGACAAATTTCTTCTCCCCTTTCTTTTTAGCATTTAGAATGTCCTTATGTAGGTCCATACCACAAATATAATGAGAAAAAATAGGCTCTAGCTAGAAATCTTTTCCTAAACCTATGTGTAGGCGTCCTTTTTGCAAGGCTCTTGTTTCTATTCCCCAGCCATAATCAACTCTTACAAAGTAGCCAAACAGTGTTGTTCTTGCTCCCGCACCATAGCCCATCACTATAGGGTCCCTAAAGTACTCTACTGTCACCTCAACAATAGGTGGCGTAGTCAATGTTACTATATTAAGCGGATTCTCGCTGCTGTATGGGCTGTTTCCATGCCAAGCCAAACCTACATCATAAAATCCTATGGCCTGAAGGTTTTTAATCATAGACCATCTACTGTTTTCAAATCCTAAAACTTTTGCGAGCGAAAGTCTTAATTCAGCATTTCCTAATGTGTATGTTGTTCCGTTTCTGATGTTTGTGTCAAAACCTCTTAAGTTTGCGACTGGTGTTTGGAAGGCAAATGTTTTTTGCGGAATAGGAATATCTGAATTATACTTGTTTAATATATCGCTCTCTATTCCTCCTATGTGATACAATATACGTTCTGATCCAAATGATGTTCCTCCGCTAGCACGAAGTGCAAGAACTGCAATGTTTTTAAGGTTCAAGTAGTGTCTGGCATCAAAACCAAATATTGTAGTAAACCCTAAAGAAGCGTCAAAGCTAAATCCATTTACAAGCTGCAAGTCAAAGCGATTTATTGCTTCTGTGAAAAACTTGTATCGCGTCCCCTCTTTAAAGTTTATTCCTCTGTCTATTGTATTGTCATAGACATATTCTAATTTTATACCAATGCGTTTTTCATCAAATTCAGATGAGTTTAGACTTGCTAAATCTGACGACAGTAAAAATTGTCTATCCTGTCTGAGCGTCCCTGTCGCTCTTAAGCTTCTGTAAATATCAAACGGGTATTTAAGTCTATATTGTCCTAACAGTACTCTTTTCCTGAGTTTATTTCCGTCTAAAACGTTCGCATTTGCTTCTATGGTTTCAGATTTTCTATACAGTGCGTACCTTCTGTCAATGAGGCGTTTGTTGTTGTCTAGAGTTAAAAAGAATTCTGTTCCATTAAACTCCATTGGCACTCGTATGCCACCTTCAAAAATATAGTTTTCAAATAAATCTTTAGTTCGCGTTTTTACAAGTATACCCATAGGCGTAAACTGCAAATCTCTTCCGTCACCCACATAGCTTTCAAGGCCCTCAAATAAAACATTGTTGTCAAGTTTGATTGTAATGTTATCCATTTTAAATTTTGTGCGTGTTGCTTTCGCTCGCGCTGAAACAAAATCTAAAACATATTTTCCTTTGATCTCTGATGTCTCTGGTACCAGTTGATTGTTTGGTGTAAGCGTTGTCTCTATGCGTTCTTTAATCTCATCTATGTCCTCTGGGTCTGCATATGGAGATTGGAAATTCCAGGACTTAGGTGCCTTTGACACACCAGTTTCTTCTTTAGGTAAAAAAGGTATTGCTATTCCAGTTCTTTTACTTTGTTTATAGTATGGCGTTCTGCTTGGCTTCTTTTCCTCTTTCCAGTTTTCTTCACTTTTGAAAACCCGATATGCTCCATCATAATAACTCATAAAATAATGCTCGTCTTCGTTCTGAGTATACTTTATAATATTTCTGTCATAGTTTGATACACATGAATAATATGCTTGGTCAGCGAATTTTCCTATGTACTGATTGAGCATGCCGCTTTTGTCACTTAAAAAACTAAACTTGTCAGGATAAATATAACTTGGCTCACGTTCACTAATGTCTTCAGTGGTACTCAGCCTTTTTAACGTATAGGGCTCAGTCTGCATATCTAGAAAATAAATATCAAAATTATTTATAGGTAAAATGGTATCCAGCTCTAGTCTTACTAATTCTTCGGATTGTCTATTGCTAGAAAACAATAGACCCTTTCTTTGGTCATCTGAAATAAACCGTGCAGATAAGTCGTCATAATAATCATCTGTGATCTTATTCAGGACCCTGCCTTTTGTATTATATATAATGATATCAGAAAACCCATCCACGTTTGCTGACATGATATAGTTAAGATCATCAAAAACATTTAGGGTATAGATCCTTTGAAAATTTTCTGGTAAAACTTGTTCAATATACTCTTCTGTGTTAATATTGATTTTGCGCACGAACATCAAATCTCTTTTCTCATAAATCAAGGAGATGAAATTACTATTTGGGTGCCAACACAAAACAGGATAATTGTAATCAGTAGATTGAAAGTTGTTTTTATAACCTTGTTGGAAAATCTTTTTTTCTTTTCCTGAACTAAGGTCTCGTACATACACTTTTATTTTGCCTATTTCATTTGTTGTGTAGAGCAATTTACTTTGATCAGGGCTTATGAACAATTCTGCAACAGGAACATGCTCCTTTTTATCTAGATCAAGTTCTTTAAGATCACCTAAGGAGTCAAAGCCTTCTTCTTTTTCGAAATGCGTTTCATAGTGCTCTTGCCAATCTTCTAGAATAGATTTAAAATCTTCATTTAGCACATATAGAAAACTACTTTCTAGATTCCTGTTAATTCTAGTTAGGTAGAGTATGTTTGCAATCGAAGATTTGCCATAGTGCTCATCCAAATAGTAGAACAGAGAGTGTCCTGTGATTTTAGGAAATCGTTTACTGCATTCTTTAAACTTCCTGAACTTTTCGTTTTGAAAAAAAACGTCTCTTAGTTCATCATCTAATTCATAATCCCATTGGCTTCCTATATATGAAATCAAACCCTCTCTGAACCAATCTGGAAGATCCAGGAGAATGGCATTTTGCACTATCTCTTGTAAATTAGACCCTATAAGAATTGAGTTAATGTAAACTGAGGCTATTCCTTCTTTAATTTGCTTTCTTAAGTTTTGGTGGTCACCGTCAAAAAAAACGAACATCTTGTTACCAACAATTTTTGTTTTTCCCGTGCTATTTAAAAACGTTTCTTCATAACCAATGTTACTCTGCTTTAGGTCTGTTTGGTCAAGATAAACTACAATTTCTATTTTATCATTTATCCTATGCTCAAGTAGCTGTTGGATATTATCGTGGTCTAATTCTGCTAGTTGGATTACTGTATGGGCGACATTTCTGCCTTTGCCATACCAATAGACATTAAAGTTTTCCGTTTCATATTCATACCATTGGTTAAAATCATCATGGTATTGAACTCGGTTTTTACCAAAATTCGTATTAATGCTTTGTGTAATCACCTGCGTTGAAAACAAAAGCAGAACAATGATATTTAATATAGTTTTCCTATTTTCTTTCATCTCTTTTATCAGGAAGTACAGTAAGATAATGGAAAAATTCGTTCTTTGCCAATCGCTAATCTAAGATATAATGAAGATTCAGAAGTTCACATTTAATGATTTTATGGAAAACACCTATGTTTTATACGACGAAACCCTTGAATGTGTAGTAGTTGACCCTGGTTGTAATACCAAAAAAGAAGAAGACTTGTTATCTGGCTTCATAGAGAAAAACAAGCTGGTTGTAAAAATCTTATTCAATACCCACTGCCATATTGACCATATTCTTGGAAATGCTTTCGTGGCGGAAACTTATAACGTTCCATTATCCTCCCATAAGGGTGAAATTCCCGTATTAGAGGCTGGAGAAATGGTTAGCAATATGTATGGTATTCAATATAAAGCTTCACCAGATATGACCATGTTTTATGAAGAAAACGATTTATTGGAATTTGGAAACACACAATTAAAAGTTTTATTTACTCCTGGGCACTCTCCGGCAAGCATTTCTCTATATACTAAGGGTATATTAATAGGTGGTGATGTGCTTTTTGATAATAGTATTGGGCGCACAGACCTCCCGGGTGGTGACCACGCAACATTAATTAAAAGTATAAAAGAAAAGTTGTTCGTTTTGCCTGATGATACAATTGTGTATTGCGGGCATGGACCAGAGACAAATATTGGGAAAGAAAAACAGTTTAATCCTTTTCTACAGTAGTTTAGTTCCACCACACGGCATATCCTTGTTTTTTCAAAAGAAGTGCAAGTTTTTCCTCTGTACTCAGTGCATCTTCTTTTTTTGTCAAAGGGTTAAATTGCATATATAAACTGGGTCTCAAAAATTTGCCATAACGTTCTACGTAAGACGAGGATATCTTATAGCCCTTTCTGTTCCTGTGTCCTTTCTTATGTTTTAAAAATCTCTCCTGAGGTGTATTACTTGTCATGCCTACATATAGACATTCTTTAATTCCTCTAAATTGTGGATTTGCATCTCGAAATTTTTTCCGATCAGTCCATACTTTTTTATCCAGTTCTACGACATAAACATGATAATTCATTTCCTGTCTTTTTTACATTATCATAATCCATTAATAATGAGCAAAAACGACGCCAAATCATCGTGCCATGGTTTTGAGATAAAAAAGGACTTTGTCTACTTATACTTCAACAGTTTTGACTGTACTGTTTTATTGTTTGCGTAAGCTTCATGAAATAAAAATAAAATCCCATCTGCTCCTTTTTCTCCTGCTTCTTTTATCATTGCTTCTTTTATTTTCTCAAGTCCTATTGTAGGGTTATCTTGGTTATCTGAAGATAACTGTCCCATTACTCTAAAATCTTTTTTTATGTCTAACTCATCGTAATAAACATCAACGTTATTGCTGGGGCTGTATACATCTCCTAAATAATGCATTCTAGGTGAGCATGACATCATAATAATTGCTAGAAACAGAAATGTAAAAATTTTCATATATATTGGTTTTGTTAGTCGGTTGATCTATCTAAATCTATAAAACTCAATTCTTAATTACTGTTAACGTGCGCCTAAAGGAATGTTAAGCATTGATGTTCTAATACTTTTATCTTATTTTGTATTCTAGTTAATAAACTAAAATGTCTAATCAATGAAGTGGTTTAATTGTTTGTTCGTCATCTTTTTGTCCGTTTCTGTTCTTCCAAGTCAAACGTCTTTATTGTTAATAAATGCCAAAGAGGTAGACGAAAACCAATACAATGGCTTTAAGGGCACGCCCATGATATTTAAAGATTGGACAAAAATGACACTGTTTCCTGTTGGCGAAGAATCTCTTTCAGAGATAACGGGGAATTACAACGCATATGAAAATTTAGTTGAAGTACGGTACGAAAACAAACACATTTATTTACCACAAAGACGGTATCCAAAAGTAGAGTACACCACAAAGGATGGTGACAAGGTTGCGCTAATATATTCTGTTCATACTAAATTTAAGAACGAATATGTCTCTGTACATTATCAAGGGGATAACTTTTGGATTATTGAGCAACATCGCGTTGTGAAAAAAGAGCTTGACTTTAATCCCCCGGGAGGAACTGTAAAGATTAAAAAGTTTGTTCCTAAGTCAGTTTTCTATATTTTGAAAGATGGTGAGCTCACTAGCTTTAAGCTCAAGGATAAAGACATCTATTCTGAATTCGGACATAAAAATGAAATCAAAGGTTTTCTCAAAAAGAATAAGAATAAGCTTAAGAAACTGAGTGATGCGATTCCTTTATTTATATACTTAGATGAAGAAGGTTGGATCTAGGCCTATTTGTATCTTTTTGCCTTCATATAAATGTAGACTTCATTTGCGAGAATAAAGCTCGTTGCAATAAGAAATAAACTTAACCATATACCATCCATTAACTTGCTGTATTCGGGGTGAAAATTTTCAACATAAAATATTTTTAATCCTATTACAATTCCTGCCGTAAAATAGAGCAAAACACAACACGCTTTAAAATTAATTTTTTCTTTGCTGAACTTCTTTCTCAATGAGTAATGCAATAAATGATTGATCTTTTTTTCTGCTGGATACATTCTACGCAGTTGTTTCAATATAAAAATTGATTTGTCGTATTCTCCTTGGTTAAAAAGACATGCACACTTTTTAAAGAGCAATTCTTTGTAGGGATCTATCTCTTCTTCTATTGTGTAAATGTTGTGTTCAATTACAGTTTCTATTAATAAATCAACTCTTTTTAAATACTCAGCATAATCACCTACTTCGAAATAAGAACTTAAGAAGTAATAATCAATGGTAATGCGGTTTTGAAAAGGTAAAAAAGAAATTTCTTGCATATGTCCCTTATAGTACCTGATCTTTTCCTGGAACGACGTGCGATCTATGGCAAAGAAGCCCTCATAAGTACGATATGCCTTTAAAATTTCTTTTTCCATCTAATTCCTCTTGTCGTAACCCCAATATAGCTTGTTTCGGATTGTATTCATATAGCTATCGTCTTCACTAACTAGTAAATTTGTGTTAAAGTTGCATCTGCTTATTCTAATTTCTTGGTTGGCCTCTATGGTTTCATGTCTAGAATCCAATGTACAGAGGAAGTTTTCAGCCCTACCTTCAACCTTAAAACTAAGTTCTGTGCTATCAGGTATAACAATTGGTCTTACGTTTAAGTTGTGTGGTGCAACAGGAATAACGCCAAAGTTGCCAGAACCAGGAAATATTATGGGACCACCACAAGACAAAGAATATCCTGTAGATCCTGTAGGGGTTGTTACAATTATTCCGTCTGCCCAATAAGAATTAAGAAACTCTCCATCTAAATAACTATGAATGGTCACCATAGAGGATGTGTCTCTTTTGTTTATTGTAAAATCGTTTAAAGCAAATGGAATTTCTGAAAAAAGTCCCTCCGGTTGGCTTAAGGAAATCATACTTCTTTTTTCCAATTTAAACCTAGATTCAAGTAAGGCGTTTATTGTTTCATCTATTTTGGTTTTTTCTATTGAGGCTAAAAACCCGAGTCTTCCCAGGTTTATACCTAAAATAGGAGTCTCGTTCTCACGTATGAGAGTCATGACTGCTAGAATCGTTCCGTCTCCGCCTAACGTTATGCAAGCGTCTGGCTTGTCTCTGACAAAGTCTTCATAAGCATTAAAGCAATCATAATCTTCCTTTATGTATTGCGCATACTGTTTGTAAAATGGTTCATATATTTTGAATGGAATTCCTTTATCCTTTAAGGAATTAATTGTTTGTGCAATAAAGGGGATGTCTTGCTCCTTAAGTTGCTTTCCATATATAAATACGTGCATATATTTTCTTTTCTAAAACGAACTGGAACTATGGAGAAAATACCCCGATTCACCTAAGTCATTAAAACTATATTCAAAGCTAAACAGAAAATTGTTAAATAGAATAATATCCAATGCTGCTCCATAACCATAAAACCATCTGTTATTAATCATATTTGTTTCTTTATATGTACGTTCGTTTACATATGCAAAATCAAAATTAGCTCTTAATGCAAGTTTTATATTTACTTTTTCAAATTGTCTGGGTAGAAATTTACTGGTTTTTGTATCCCTATTTAGAACTAAAAACTTTAGGTTATTCATACTTATAGCATAGTCTGTACCATCCATAACGTAGAGTTCAAATCCACTCACTAAATCAGAGTTCCAGCCTAATCCTGTATTGTTTGCAAAGGAAACATCTCTTCTTAAAAGATTTGTTTTTGCCTTGGTCCTATTACCAATAACTAGCCGAGGGTTTAATTTTTTATACAGCTCCCATCCAGCAGAGATGCTTAAGTTATTATATTCATTAAATAAACCTAAGCCTTCTTTTTTGATGTTACCAAATAATATAAATCCACCCTGAGGATAAAGTGTATAAATACGTCTATCATATTGTACATCTAACTCTAAGAAGAAAAATCTGATTTTCTCTTTCCCATCCAAAAAGTAGTTAGGGTTTAGTTCATTTATTACAAATTCATTGACAGCATTTCTATGAAATTCCATCCTAAATTCTGAAAACAAATTGTTGCCAGGCCTATATGTTATTCTTGTTCCTGTTCTGAATCTCTTAAGTAAGACCCGTTCATCATCCGCTTTACGAAACAGTGTTTTGTTCCCTTCTGTGATATAACCAATCTCTTTGTTGTCTGAATAAAAGATATGAAAGCCCAAACCTATCGTACGTTCTTTATTTAGATATGGATAGATATAATCCAATTCATATTTCCTAGTATATCCTAGTTGAAATTTTACTTTTAATCTGTCTCTGTACCCATTTAAGTTATAATGAGAAAGTTTCACGCCATAATTAACTCTGTCCAAGCTACGGTTTTGTTCTTGCCACCATACATTAAAGTTTCTGTCTGCCAATTCAAAAATATAGCTTGGGTATAAATACCAATTTTCTTCAAGGTTTACATCTATGTTTGCAAGACCTTCTGCACTATTTAAATCGCTTACATTCAGCTTTACTAAATTAAAAAGCCCCGTACTGATCAGTTTATTCTCACTGAGCAATATTAACTCCGGAAGCTTCGTATATGGAATTTTCTCTCCTACCTTAAAAGCCATTTCTCTTAAGAGAACAACTTCTTTTGTTTTTTCATTTCCAATAAAGTTTATTGATTTTATTTCAACGCTATCTGTTTGTCCCAGAAGCCTAAAGCAACATAAGGTCCATATAAAAATAATCTGTCCTGCGGTTTTCACTCCTTATACATTGAGGTAGGTCATGAGAAGGTCATATCGTTCCCTTAAGTCGTCAAAGTATTCTGATTCTGTAAAGGATGCTTTAATCCGATATTCGTATCTCTCTAGTGCCTTTAGTATTCCACTTATTTCTTGTAGGTTTACTTTGATAGTGACTGAAACTAAATTTGTATTTTCTTCTTGAGTCAAAAAGCTAGTAAGAATTACGGCGTTTTCGCTTTCAACAATATTGCTAATTTCTGATAAGCTATACTGGTTCTTTTCAATTTCCAATACAACGATACTTCCGCGCTCTTTGAAAGAAAAGCTATTAGCATAAAACTGTATTAGGTCATCTAAGGTGATTAGTCCCAGATAGTTTTCTTTTTCATCTATTACTGGGATAATGCTTAATTTATTTTCAGACAGTTTTGACATAATTTCAAACACATGGTCTGTGTCTTTGACATATGCGTGAGAAAGACTTAATGAATAACTGCCTATCGCTTCTTCCAGATTATGCTGCATAATATTATCTTCTGCAATGGTCCCAAGGAGCTGTGTGTTATTAACGATTGGTAAATGCTTTAAGTGATACACGTGCATCATTGTAAGCGCCTCTTCCCCTGTATCTGAAGTTTTTAAGGGAGCAAAATTGTTGGAGATTAACTTCTGTGCAATCACTTTTTAGCTTTGTTGGTTAATAATTATTTTCTTAGCAATTTTTTGCGTTCAAGGGTAAATTCCGCTTCTGATAGTAAGCCTCGTTTTCTAAGTTCTGCTAGTTTATTCAGCTGTGAAAGAAGGACATCGTCATCTAATAAATTATCAACTGCGTCTCCACTGTTTAAGCGTGCTGCTCTTTTTAAGACAAACCCTCTTTTTCTAAATTCATCAAAATCATCCTGAATCCTTAAGTAGGCTAATGCATCATCAGTATTCACCTTCTCCAAATCCTTCATTCCTAATTGTACTGCTTGTTGTAAATGAAAATATGCTTTATCTTTTTTCTCACTTAGCGAATAAATAGAGGCTAAGGTGTAGTGTGTGTCCACATCCATATCATTTATTTTCATCGCCTCTAGGAGGTCCTTCTCTGCCCCATCCAATTCATAGTTTTTATACTTTTTAATCCCGCTGGATTTAAATGGATTTGCTTTTCTCTTTGGTTGTGGTCGTCTTTGTTCTTGTTTGCGATTAGTTCTTCTTGTACCTCTTTGTTTATTTACCACTTCCCTTTTAGCGCCCCCATTGTACTTTTGTTCAAATTCATTATTTGACATGCTAAAAAAGCGAATTGCCTCAAACACACCTAATATACCTGTTAATGGAAATGATAAACGGCTTGTCATAAACAGCATAACTAAATAAAATATTCCTCCCCCTATATCTCCAAGATACCAGCGATGGAGACCAAAACTCCCTCCAAATAAGGCAAATAATGCCGCTATTAATTTGCTTTTTTTTCTCACCCTAATGTAGTTTACAAGTTAAGACAGCAATATCGTCTACAAATCCCATTGGCCCCCTAAATTTATCTATCTTTTTAATTAATTCTTCATTAAATTCTTTAGCACCTTTTTCAAAATTCGTCGCTACAAATTTTTCTATTTTTTCATCATCAAAATAATCACCTTTTTCGTTTTTTAGATCAGCTAGTCCATCCGTAAAGGACATAATCAATGCGTTTTCTTTGAGTTCCATTTTGTCTTCAGTGATCTCTGGGAGTTTTTCAAACGCTCCTATAACAGTACAACCTTTATCAAGACGTATTTGTTCTTCCCCGTTTCTTAAAACTGGTGGATAATGGCCTGCGTTGATATACTTTAAAGACATTTTATTTGTATCAATCTCAGCGATAAAGAAAGTAATAAATTTATCTCCTTTGGTTATTCTGAATACCGCCTGGTTAAGTGCAAAAACAAAAGTTTCTAAATCTCTGTACTGATAAATCAAACTTTGTAACATCGCTTGGAAATTTGCCATTAATAAAGCTGCTGCAACTCCTTTACCAGAAATATCAGCAATGCACATTGCAAAACGACTCTCGCTAAATTCTATATAATCTAAATAGTCTCCCCCAATATTTGAGTGTGGCTTATAAATACTATCCAGTGTGTATTTTTCTCCTGAGGGCAGAACTTCAGGAATTAATTTCTTCTGTACCTCCTCTGCTAATTCCATTTCCCTGTTAAGTCTCTCTTGTTGAATTTGTCTTTTAAACAATCTCTTGTTTTCTATCGCAACAGCAATAATGTTTGTAATCGTAGTTATAAACTGAATTTTATTGTAGAGGTCGTCTTTATCCTTTATCCCACCTATTAACGAATATGCAATTGGATTTTTTTTGTGGAACACGGGGATAATAATATCAAATTCATCTAGTTCCTTTATCTCTCCCTTTTTAATTGTATGTAATCGATTGTATTCTAATATAAAAGGAATTAATTGCTTTGATTTTTTAATATCATATTTGATATCACTGACACAGTTCCATTCTTCTTCTTGCTTTATAAATAAAGCCATGCTTGTTATTCCCATTTCCCAACTCAAAAAGGATCTATACATATTATATAAACCTACATGAGAAACATTATCGTTTATAGCTTGCGTAATAGTAAGAAGGCTCTTAATCTGCAATTCTTTCAGATTAAGTTCCTTTTCTAACTTTTCCAACAATGCTAATTCTCTACTCAATGGCTTTTCTTTATATCAAATACGTCTCTAAGGCTATTTCCCGCCAAATTGAACGCTAAAACTAATAACATAATTACAATTGCGGGAATTACTGCAAGAAAGACTTTACCTCCTAAAACATATGCATAGTTTTCGTTTAACATGTTTCCTAATGACGGGGTTGGTGGTTGCACTCCAAAACCAAGATAGCTAAGGCCGGCCTCAATTAATATTGCAATGGCAAAATTAGCAGCACACACTACTGTTAAAGGGCCTATAAGGTTTCTTAGAATATGTTGATACAATATTCTATTAACACCATAACCTAGTGCACTTGCTGCCTTTACAAAATCTTTGTTTCTTATTTCTATAACTTGGCCTCGCACAAGTCTTGCTACTTCCACCCAAAGGGTTAAACCTACTGCAAGATATATGACATTAATACTTCTTCCTAGTGCAATTACTATTGCGAACACTAAAAGCACTGTAGGTATGGACCATACTGTATTTATAATCCACATAACGAAATCATCAACTCTTCCTCCTTTATAGCCAGATAAGAGTCCCAGTATTAAACCAATAAATAACGATATTAAAACGGCAAGTAGTCCTACAAATAATTAGACACGTAAGCCTAATATTATTCTACTAAATATATCTCGTCCATACCTATCTGTTCCAAAGAAAAACCGCTTGCTCACAATGTTGTCCTTTTCTAAACTTGCAAGAATTTCTTCTTTGCTAATTTTTATTTTCTCTTTGTTAGAGAGTTCTAATTCTATATCATTAACTCCTTCGTTTAGGATTTTGGAAACAGGAAAAACGATGTTCCATGGTTTTAAGTATTTAGTTTTTCCCTCTAGGTCTTCTAATAAGATTTGGTCTTTATTTAATTCAATTGTACTATAAGGAAGGAATTCAAATTTTGAGTGTGTCCCGCTTATAAGTTTTTTTACAAATCCTCTTTTAGGAAAATCAATATTTCTCCTAATTTTTAATGTTTGCACCTTATAGCCTGGATCTTTTAGTGCAAGACTTGCTATCTGTTCATTTGCGTCTTTCGTTTTATCAGGAATTATAATACTTGCAAATAATGCTAGAAAGCTGGCAACAAGAATTGTACCCACACCTAGGATGGCTGATTTCTTTTTGAATAGCTTTTTTATTACCTCTCTTGCTTCCAAGACTATTTAAGTTTTGGGTTGTTCTTATGTCTGTCCTTGTCTCTTAAGGTCTTTTTTTCCAGAGACTTTTTTAATGCTGACTCAAGATCTATATCTGTCTGATTACATAAACATAACATTACAAAAAATACATCCGCCATTTCTTCTTCAATGCGTTCTTTTATCTCTTCTTTTGGTATATCAATTTTATAAGATTGCTCTCCAAAGCTTCTAGCAAAGACTCTTGCTAACTCACCCACTTCTTCCATGAGTAGGGCTAAATTTGTCATTTCATCAAAATAGCGTACACCATAGCTTTTGATCCATGTATCCACTTTTGCTTGTGCTTCTGGTATTGTCATCATTCTCTATTCTTTGAATCTATTATTATAGTTACTGGTCCATCGTTTGTTAATGCAACTTTCATATCTGCACCAAAAATCCCCTCTTCTACTTTTTGCTGTGTTTTGTTTTTGAGCATTTCTATAAACATATTATATAAAGGAATAGATATATCCGGTTTTGCTGATCTTAGATATGAGGGTCTATTGCCTTTCTTAGTGCTTGCAAACAAGGTAAATTGTGATATAACTAGAAAATCTCCCTTTACATCCTCAATTGACAAATTCATTTTATTTTCATTATCGGAGAATATTCTCAAGTTGATCAACTTATTTACTAACCATTCAATGTCTGAACTACTGTCTTCAGATTCTATTCCCAATAGTACAAGAAGGCCAAGATCTATTTTTCCTTCTAGCTTATTATCTATTGTTACCGAAGCCGATGATACTCTTTGTATAATGATGCGCATAACTTGTTAATATATACTTGTAATGATGCTAATTACTCACATGAACTAACACAGATATATTTACATTTATAATATATGTGTTTTCCTAATATAATCTCCCCCATTGAATACACTAACAGGAAGTAAAAATTTCATTTTAATTAATCACAATGAATTTAAACACAATTCACAAATAGAATGTTAATAATTTGAATTTCAGAATGTTATAATATATACTATTCTTAATTCATAGCATTAAAATGTTTTGTAAAGAAAACAATTATATAATCATTCTTTCTTTTACACTTCCTAACAGCCCTTATTATAAATGATTACTTCTTTTATATAAATAAAATAATTAATTATTAATAAGGAACGTGGATATCTAAAGAATGAGAAAAGGAAATCATTTGTAATTTTGTGACGATGCTAGAAAGATATGATAAATGGGTTAGAGCTTGGTTGATACTGGGGTGTGTTCTGGTATTTTTTCAAGTGATCATAGGGGGAATAACTCGCATCAGTGGTTCAGGCTTGTCAATAACAAAGTGGGAAATAGTCACCGGTACTCTACCGCCCACTAACGAAACAGATTGGAATGTGGAATTTGATCTCTACAAGGAAACACCGCAGTACAAAAAAATAAATGACGGTATGTCTCTCTCAGATTTTAAATTCATTTATTTCTGGGAGTATTTTCATAGGCTTTGGGCAAGATTTATGGGTTTTGCTTTTTTATTTCCTTTCATATTTTTTCTTTTTAAAAAGCGAATAGATAAGCGCTTAATGCGATTATTAGGCTTAGTTATTGTCGCAGCAATATTAGCAGCGAGTATGGGATGGATTATGGTAGCAAGTGGCTTAGTGGATAGACCTTGGGTGAATGCGTATAAATTGGCCTTACATTTATCAGTGGCTTTTTTGACCTATGGTCTTTTATTATGGACAACGTTTGTTTCTTTTTGGCCTAAATTAGTAAAGGATAGATCTCTTGGTAATGGATTTAAGAAAAGTATTACTGTCTTTTTTAGTCTATTATTAATACAATTATTTTTTGGAGGCGTCATGTCCGGTATGAAAGCGGGATTGGTATTTCCTACTTGGCCAGACATGCTGGGTAGCTATGTGCCAGCAGAAATATTTAATTCTACTAACTGGAATACAGAGTCATTTAATAATTATGATCAAGGTAGTTTTGTACCTGCGCTAATGCATTTTATCCATAGGGGTCTTGCATATCTATTGTTCTTCTATGGGATAATTATTTTTATAAAGGGTAAGAAAGAAAACCAAGATAGGTTTAGAGTACCTCTTAATTGTTTTCTACTTCTTTTATGTACTCAAGTTGTACTAGGTATTTTAACTGTTATAAACTGTATAGGAACAATTCCACTTTTTCTAGGTGTTATGCATCAAGCCTTTGCTTTACTATTATTAAGTATTGTGCTGTATCTTGTGTATTTAATATCTGCGAAATCGAATTGAGATAATACATATTAGTAAATGATAATTGAAGAGAATTCTCACCAGTATATAGAGACAGACCCTAGTAAAGAACCCATCTTATTACTACACGGATTGTTTGGAAACTTGAGTAATTTTACGAGTATAATAGACTCATTTTCAGATAGTTATAATGTTTTACTCCCTAAGCTACCTATTTTTGAAATGCCACTAAGAAAGGTAACAGTAAGAGGCTTGGTAGAGTACATTGAATCATTTGTAAAGTTCAAGGCTTACGATCGTTTTCATCTTTTAGGAAATTCATTAGGCGGACACATTGCTCAGATATATACACTGAATAATTCGGAGAAAGTGCGCTCAATGACGTTAACTGGAAGTTCAGGATTATTTGAGCATACCTTTGGAAGTGGTTTTGTTAAAAGGAATAGTTACGAATATATTAAAACAAGAACAGCGTCTACATTCTATGATCCTGCGGTTGCAACAAAAGAAATGGTGGATGAAGTGTATGAAAGTGTAAACGACCGATCAAAAGCATTGCGTTTGTTAAGCACAGCTAAATCTGCAATTAGAGAAAACCTTGAAGACAAACTTGATGGTATTAGCTGCCCTACCCTATTAGTCTGGGGAAAACAAGATACAATCACACCTCCTTTTGTTGCAGAAAAATTTAATGAGCTTATAGTTAATTCAGAACTACACTTTATAGATAAGTGCGGGCATGCGCCAATGATGGAAAGACCAAAGGAGTTTAATGCTATTCTTAAGATGTTTTTAGATAAGCAATTATAAGAGAGGCACATTGTTCCACGTGAAACATTGAAGCTCTTAAAGTGTATCCAAGGTATAATCTGAATGTATGTGCTTCGATGTGTTTGCATAAGGATAGGAAGGGCACACTTTGTGTGGTCTAGACTTTAGTCTGGACGGAACCCCTGGAATAGCCCGGTCCTGCGCAGCAGGAGATGCCCTAATCCTTCACGACAAAATTATTGTGATGTTTCACGTGAAACATAGAATTCTGAAAGCAATAACTATCTTTACTTTAAAGCAATAAAGTATTATGAAAAAAGCTGTTTTCTCAATAGTGTGCTTATTAATTAGCTGCCTAGCTATTGCACAAGAAAGTACAAACCAAAACAAATTCAAACAATTAAATCAAGAACTTCCTGATCCTAATACCTACAGAACAGCTGCAGGTGCACCAGGACACGAATATTGGCAACAAAAAGCTGATTACATTATAAAAGTGGAGTTAGATGATGATAAGACCAGAATTTATGGTGAAGAAACAATTACCTACACAAACAACTCGCCGGATGTATTAGACTACCTCTGGGTTCAGCTAGATCAGAACATGCGAGCCAAAGACTCAGATACTTATAAGATCAGAACAAGTAGTTTAGGAGAAAAGGCATCATCAAGACAAATAGCAAGGATGTCTAATGAGTTTGACGGAGGCTTTAAGATTGATTATGTAAAGACCTCTACGGGTCAAGACCTAAAGTATGTGATTAATAAAACCATGATGCGGGTAAATATGCCAAGCTCATTAGCCTCAGGAGGAAGTTTTAGTTTTAAAATAAAATGGTGGTATAATATTAATAATACTAGAGAAATAGGAGGACGCTCAGGATACGAGCCGTTTGATGACGGAAACAATGTGTATTGTATAGCACAGTGGTTTCCAAGGATGTGTGTGTATGACGATATTAATGGCTGGCAGAACAAACAGTTTTTAGGAAGGGGAGAGTTTGCTTTAGTGTTTGGTGATTATGACGTAGAGATCACGGTGCCATCAGACCACCTGGTGGCTTCTACTGGAGTATTGCAAAACCCTGATGACGTATTATCTGGAGAGCAAAAAAAGAGATTACAAAAGGCGGAGAAAGAAGAAATACAACCAGTTACAATAGCAACTTTGGATGAAGCTCTAGATAGATCAAAATCGAAAGCAAAAGGAAAGAAGACTTGGAAGTTTTCTGCTAAGAACGTTAGAGACTTTGCATTCGCAAGTTCTAGACGATTTATCTGGGATGCAATGGGAGTTCCTATGAAAGACGGTAGAACGGTAATGGCACAGTCAATGTGGGTAGAAGAAGGGGACTGTCTGTGGAAGCAATATTCTACAAAGGCAGTAGCACATACAATTAAGTGGTATTCGCATTATACCGTGGACTATCCTTATCCTACGGCTTGGTCTATAGATGGTAGTATGGGAATGGAATACCCAATGATATGTTTTAATTATGGAAGATGTGCAGACGATGGGACCTACGCTGAAAGAACTAAATATGGGCATATAGGAGTAATTATACACGAGGTGGGACACAATTGGTTTCCAATGATAATCAATTCAGATGAGCGACAATGGACTTGGATGGATGAAGGACTGAATACTTTTGTCCAGTTTTTAACAGAGCAGCACTGGGAAAGAAACTATCCTTCAAGGAGAGGACCAGCACATAAAATCACTAGTTATATGGGTGGGGACAGAGATAAGATCTCTCCCATTATGACAAACTCAGAATCTATCTGGCAGTTTGGTAATAATGCATATGGTAAACCAGCTACTGCCTTGAATATTTTACGCGAGACTATTATGGGTCGAGAGTTATTTGATATGGCTTTTGCAGAATACTCAAAACGATGGGCATTTAAGCATCCCTCACCTGCAGACTTTTTTAGAACAATGGAAGATGCGTCAGGGGTAGACTTGGACTGGTTTTGGAGAGGCTGGTTTTATACAAACGAGGCTGTAGACATATCCATGTTAGATGTTAAGCACAAGAAGATGAACACAAAGGATCCGGACAAAGAGAATGCGATAAAGAGAGAAGCGAAAGACGACAGGTCAGAAGGAATTTCTGCAATGCGCAATAAGAAGGAAATCAAAACGGTATTAGCGGATAAGGATCCAAGCATTTTAGATTTTTATAGCAAGCACGATAAATTACAAGCGGATGCAATTGATAGAGATAACTATCAGAATTATTACAAATCACTTTCTGACGATGAGAAAGCGATGATTGAAGACGACTTGAATTATTATGAAATAAGTTTTGAGAATAAGGGTGGTTTGGTTATGCCAATCATCTTGGAGTTTACATATGAAGACGGAACAACTGAAGTAGAAAAAATTCCTGCGGAAATATGGAAGCTTACGAACGACAAGGTGACAAAGGTGTTTATTAAGGAGAAAGAAATAAAGTCAATAACTCTGGATCCATTTCTTGAAACAGCTGACGTAGATAGATCTAATAATCATTATCCACCTAGACCAGAAGTAGATAGGTTTGAGCTGTTTAAATCGAGTAGAAGAGGGGGAGGAGAAAATGGCATGCAAAGAGCAAAAAGGGCGAAAGAAAAAGTTATAAAACCTTGATAATCAATAGATTATAAGAAACCAATATGAAGCAGGTCAGCTATACTAAACCATACATGTTGTAACCATTTTCAACCTGTGTACATTAATAATAAATAGCAGACATGAAAACACTTTTAATCCTTTTGATCTTCTCTTCTGCGGTTATTGGGCAAGGTCCTTTTTATGACACTTGCGCTGAAGCAGACGCACAGATAAATTCACCCTGGGGCTTCTGTGATTTCTTTTTAGACCCAGGATTAGATACTGCAAACGACGAAGCAGCTGCAGGCGCAGCACCATGTCCTAGTTGTGAACAAGGGTGTGCATTGACTGTAAATGATATGTGGACACGCATCTTTCCCATTCTTTTGCCAGGGGACGATGAGATTACAATACTTGCATTTGGAATAGATCAGTCATTGTTTAGAATGGAATTGTTTGATGCATGTAATGGGAATATTCTTTTTTGCGGAGGAATGGCTCCAGGTACAAACGACCTAACAATTTCTGGCATTATATCAGAACAGGAATACTTTCTTAGAATTTGGTATTTGGACGGAGCAACATCCGGAAATATAGATATTTGTATAGGTTGGGCACAAGCAATTATACCAGTAGAAATATCTGAATTTTCAGGAAAACAAAAAGATGATTTCATCGCATTGATATGGAGAACAATTAGCGAAATAAATAATGATGGATTTCATGTATTAAGATCCACAAATGGAAATACGTGGGAAAAAATCGCATACCTAGATGGGGCAGGGACGAGCAACGAAGTAAACAATTACTTATTTACTGACAAAAGCCCACAAAGTGGAAATAACTACTATAAATTGGAGCAAGTAGATTTTAATGGAGTAAGGGACTTTAGTGATCAAATTGTTGTAAACTTCAAAACAAGAAAAAAGAAAGTTGGCCCCAACCCCACACATGATTTTATTTATGTGGAAGAGAATACTGAAATTGTTCTATTTAATCTAGTAGGTGAAAAAGTGCTGAGTGGAAAAAGTAGAGATGGAAAAATTGATTTAAGTAAATTACATAGTGGCCTTTATCTTATAAAAACCGGGAATACAATAGAAAGAATTATTAAGGAATAAGTGGACAAGTAGATTTAGATTAGAGTACAGAAAAAGGGCTTTTTTAAAGGATACAGCAACGATATAATTTTAAAAACTATAAACTCTTTTGTGTGTCACGAAGACGAAGAGTAATGTTTTAATGATAGGGGAATGTATTAAAAACAGTGTCATATGTATAGAAGGTGACAATTCAATTACTAACCGTTGGAACCTTTAGACATATTTATTAACTCTTAAAATGCAACAAAATGAAAGGTATTAACCACCTAATTTTTCTGCTATTATGCAGCACATCGCTATTTTCAACAAATTATAACTACAACGGAGGCAGTGTTCCGCATTGGAGCAGTCAAGAAAACTGGGACGTTTATCCAGGAACA
>CALCMJ010000041.1 GCA_937967615.1 uncultured Saprospiraceae bacterium | reverse complement strand
GCATACTCTCCTCCCTTTTTCTACTATAAGGCAAATGTTTCTAATACAATTACATTTAATGGCAATGATAATTTGGGTACAACAGCGGGAACTTCATTAGATCGTAATAAAGCTATTGCAAAAGCATTAGGCGAAGGCATTGAGAGATACTGTGCTGGGTCATATAGTGCTGATCAACTTATACATGAGAGTTATGATACATTAAATCAAAATGCGTTACACCCTGACATCTTCCAACTATACACAGAACATCAAATTATTTCAAAACTTTTTCCTCTAGAAATATTTACAACTGAAACTAGAACTCATTGGGTAAGAGCTAAGCGAGGCTCAAGTCAGGAGGAATTTCTTGTCCCAGCTGCCTTTGTTTATTGCCCTTTCTTACCAAGTAAGCAAGGATCAAATATAGCAGAGTCTATTTCAACAGGCTTGGCTGCTCATTGCAGCTATGAAGAAGCGGCAATCAATGGTTTCCTGGAAGTTATTGAAAGAAACAATTTCATCTTCACATGGTTGACTAAAACTAAACCTGTAGCCCTAAAGAGGTCCACATTGACACAAGAGCATGAAAAAATAATTCAACTATATGAACGTTACGGGTATGATGTACACTTAAGTTATAATGTAGGAAAAGATGGAATACCTTCTTTCATCGCTTTAATAAGAGGTACTCGCAAATATAATATCCCTCTTTTAATTGCAGCTGCAACTCATCTAGACCCAGAAATAGCTATCACAAAGTGCTTGGAAGAAATTGCATTAATGGAAAGACTTTGTCAGCGTAAAATATTGGCACCTTCAAACCTTGCAACTCTTGCAGAGTATAATAAAGTCACCACCTTGCTGGATCATATTATGCTGTGGTTTAATCCAAAATTATGGCCTCACGCTAATTTCCTTTGCACAAAGGATGAAGAAATTTCATTAAAGGATATCAAAAATCACTTTCAAGCTAAACCCAAAGAAGATCTCAAATTTATAATAGATACAATTGAATCTATTGGATACAAAACTTTGATAGCCGACATTACACCTGAAGACATAAAACAATTAGGCTTACATACAGTGCGATGTCTAGTCCCATCATATTTGCCGCTAAACAAAAGCTACCACTGTAGACCCTTAGGTGCAAAATACCTGGTCGATTATTTTAATAGTAAAAACATAAGCTCAAAAGACCCTGTGAACTTTATAAATCCCGTTCCTCATCCATTTGCATAAAATAAATACTATGAAAAGTACAAATACTTGGGAACAAACAAATATTTCAAACAATGCGTCTCTCTTTGAATTGTATCATGAAAATTCAAAGCAAAACTTGTTTTGGTCTGACACAAAAGATATAGACGAACTAAAATTAAATGACCTTAATATTCATAGCTCATTACCTCTGGCGTATTTAGAGGAGATTGCATTGCCAGCAGTTCCTAACGAACAAATATTTGAGAAATTAAATGGTCTTGAATATTTAAGCGCTCTACTACAAAAATCTTATGGCTTTTCTCAAGATGCCCAATTAGAAAATCAGGAAAGAGTCCTGCAATCCCAAAATGGACTTTATCCTCTTGAGATATATGTATTGTCTCACAAATTAGATGGAGTTCAAAATGGACTTTGGCATTACAATATAGATCAACATGCTATTTCCCTATTAGAACTTTGTGGAATTAGTAGACTGGAAAAGCACATGTCCTTTTCTGACTCGTTTAAATCAGGAATAGCTCTTTTTATTACTGCAGAAATGAGCACAGCCAATTACTTACAAGGCGAAAGAAGTTATAGACACGTTCTCATAGAATGCGGAAAAGCATTACAAAATGTCTATAGTTTTTCAAAATCAACGAAAACACACTATGAAGAATTATTAAATTTCAATGAATATGAAATAGAAAACTTTCTCAATATAGATGGTGTAAATCATATACTACTTTCAGGATGCCTCTTGGGCATGTATTAATAAATCTAAAATTATAGACAATGGCAAATCAACGACACAAAGAAAAGAAAGGAAGCGCTACCAAACTTTTTAGTGAAGGTTCAATGCGTAAAATTAAAAGATCAGACAAAACTGAACGTAAACAAGTAACCCTCCTATTGGCTTCTAATAAAAGAGTCAAACTCATTCATGATAGAAAAGCCAGTCATGATGAAAAAAAGAAAAAATTCATCCAACGGTATGCCTCAACTGACGAAATCAAATCCAAAATTGGAAAATTTGCATCCAAATACAAATTAAATATTGATGCCATAGTTGACGAAATAGGAATGGTATATCTTTCTGGTACTATTAAAAATTTAGAGAAAGCCTTTAATGTAGAACTCCACAAGTTTGAATACAAAAATGAAAGCAAACGGCATAATCAACATATTGATGGACACGAAGGCAACTACCATTTACCAGAAGATATACATTCTATAGTAAGCGGAGTGATTGGGCTTTCTCATATTCCGTTAGAGCATTATGCTCCAGATAGCAATACTCTGGAACAAGACAAATTCTTTAGTGCTGCCGTTGGGCTCAATCCCACATGGTTTACTGAGCATTATAAATTCCCTAAGCCTTACAAAGGGAAAGGTCAAAAAATTGCAATTATAAGTTGTGGAGGAGGAATAACTAAATCTAATATTAAACACTATTTCAATGCTCTAGGGATAGAAGACTACCCTCAAGTAAAATTCGTTTCTGTAGATGGCTCTAAGAATTCCCCTGGTAGTAACTTCAGTTACGATTTTGAACTTGCAACAGATTGTTTAGTAGCTATGACTGCCGCTCCAGAATCAAAAATAGAAATCTACTCCACCATAAATTCAATAAAGGGCTTCTCAGATGCTATATTGAAAATTTGTAAGTCAAGAACTGGTGGACCAAAAGTGGTTTCTTATAGTTGGGGTACAAAAGAATCTCATTACTCTGACACCGAGATAGAGAGTGTAAATCGGATTCTAAAATTTGCAACTCTAGTGAAAGGAATAACAATATTGTGTGCATCTGGGGACGCTGGCTCTACCAATAATTATAATTCAGATGAAGACTCGCCTTTGGAA
Source organism: uncultured Saprospiraceae bacterium (assembly GCA_937967615.1). Taxonomy (GTDB): domain Bacteria; phylum Bacteroidota; class Bacteroidia; order Chitinophagales; family Saprospiraceae; genus CALCMJ01. The sequence continues at coordinate 24,170 of CALCMJ010000041.1, read as the reverse complement.
GTACAATACCCCGCTTCAAGTCCTTGGATTACTGCATGTGGAGGAACAAAAATAAATACAAACGAAAAAGGAAAAGTGATGTCAGAAGTAGCTTGGAACTCTCAGTACAATCTGTATGACATACTTATACAAAATGCAAGCGGTGGCGGTTTTAGTAGAATGAATAGCAGACCAACTTATCAAAAAAAATGGCTTAGTTCTAGCACAGCCAAATATCCCAAAACAGGTAGAGGCGTACCTGACATTTCTGCGCATGCTGACATGAGTCCAGGCGGAATTGGTTATTGGATAAGAGTAGACGGTAAGTATTGGGTAGGAGGAGGAACAAGTGCTGTTGCCCCTTTGATGGCAGCTCTTGTAGCAAGGTTAAATCAAGCATGTAAAGAATCATTAGGGTTTTTAAATCCACTCTTATATGAAATGGCATCAAAAGACGCTATTACAAGTATTAACAAAGGAACAAATGCTATGAGAAATGGCCCTAAACAATGGTCAGCTAGGAAAGGCTGGGACCCTTGTACAGGTTTGGGAATTCCGAATGGAGTTAAGATGCTCAAGTTCCTGAAACAAAGACTTAAGAATTAGTATATTCTACATCTTGGATCTTAAATATTTTGAAAGTGAGTTTAACTCCTTTCTCATATTTTGAGCACGTTTGAGATAATCAAGATTCTTAAGCACTTGTTTTTTTATGTACGTCTTCTTAGTTATGCTTCTAGCATGATTCAGCATCTTCATATTAGCTACTTGCTGCTTTTTAAACACAAATCTAGGTACATAATACTGCTCCATACTTTGTATTTCTTTGGATATAACATTAAGCCTAAACTCATCGGGCTTACTCAATCCTATTTTTTGAAAAAGAGACTCGAACAAAATTGAACGAGAAACACCTGATTTTAAATATTCTGGTTCGCACGAATGCACTAGGAGCATATGATAGTTTATTGATGAGCGATGTAAAAAACGACTGCTTACATCACATGCTTGCAATTCGTTTGACAGGAATTCCGTAAATACAGATTGACACTTAAGAAGGTGGCTTAGACAGTGCTTATATCCATCCATAATACTTGCTTTATACAAATATGGATTTGCGCGCTTTCGGTTCAATAATGGAATATTGTTCCCTCTCCAAAACTTTTTTCTCTTAATAATTCTGATTGTATTGGGTTTTGATTGTACAACTTTTTTAACAGCTAAAAATATTTCAAAATCAAAAGCTGACAGCATCTTATAGTTTGGATCCTTGCTATCAAGAATGTGACCATTCCTCAAATCAAACAATCTTTCCTTTTGATTAAAATTTAGAATTGTTTCATGATCAATACATACAGGTTGATCTCGGTGTGCGATAATATTTCCATAGTGGTAATCGCTACTTCCCAAAACCTGAAATAGTGCAGCCAGATATCCAATTTTAAAATAATACTCATTTATCTCTTCCTCATCCTTACAGCTAGTATTCGCTATATATTCATGCCAGCTATAAGCAGTTTTGTCAATAAATCTATATGCTCTAAATTGTGTTTTTGCCTGAGTAGCATTTATCCATTGGATAAGATGTTTATAGAACTTATCATTTTGCGCTGACTTCGTCTTATATACTAGCTTCCTATTATTTGTGAAAGTAATTATTCGATTAGGTCCTAAATGCGAGTGCGCTGCCCCTAAATCCTGTTTGATTGCTATAATCTTTCCAAAAGACTTGTTATCGAATATTGTATTTGAAATTTCATCCCTATCTACTTCCAAATTGTTCAGAAATTCCTTAGTAGCATCAATCCATATTTGTGTTTGTTCTGATAACAATCTAGCCAATGCACTGTAACTCTCATAGAACGTGAAAGCATACGTTTTAAAAAATGATTTACAATACTTATTGTAATCTCTATTTGGTTGCATTTTATAATCATATGCGAATGCCAGAGAAGAAAATTGAGATAACATTTCAATCAAAGAATTCAGATAAGCCTGGAATGCATCTTGTGTAAAATACTTTTCAACATTAAAACCACCTGACTTCAATTCGGTTTTTGCATAATCTACAAAAGGCATAATTACAAGAGAAAATGGTTTTATCAAGATATCATTAGAAGAAGAGTATGCTTTGAATGCAGATAGATTATACTTTTTAATTATTATCTCGAAGACATCAATCCACTTTATCTTATTTGTTTCTATTTCTTGATGCTTATATAGACTAAGCCTATCCTTTAAAGAAAAATATTTACAATTGATTTGCTTTTGCCAAGCTTCAATTTCTTGTAAACTCAAACCATCAGGTAAAATGCCATTTTTTAACTCTGTGGGAAATGTTTCATAGAGACTACGCGCATTCATGTAAATCTGTTGCAGAGCCGCATCTGTTTTCTTTCCTTGGGAGTTACTCATTACAAAGCACTTTTAGTGTTTTCCAAAAGAAGAAAATGATAATGGTTTGCCCAGTGTAAAGACTGCAATTCTAAAAGCTCTTTGCTTAATTTGTCTCCATAGCTACTCCCTAAAGGTCTGTTTAATTTGAGTGCTTCTACAGCAAGATCCTTGTGTCTCTTCACTTTCCAGTTATTCTCTGAATAAATAGGATCAGAAGGAGTGGAGAAAAAATGCATATTCTGTAGCAGCTCTTCGTAAACTGGTTCGAGTTGCACATCTTTTCCAATCTTATTCTTTTCAGTCCCAATATCCGTCAACCAATGAGTACAATATTCGAGATTAGAAAATAAAGACAAATATTTTACAACAGTAGATGAGTCAAAATAAATTAAAAACCCTTCAGACAGAATAAGTGTTTTTTTCTCTTGGTTAATTTCACTCTTTATAAAAACATTCAATTGGGATAAATCACTGAGGTCCATTCCATGTCTGTACAAAGTACATTTTGGTGAATATTTAGAAAGTGTCGTTCCCTTATATTTCACTAAATCAATATAGTCAATCTCCCACCAAATGAGATCTATTGGCAGGGACAACCTATATGGTCTATTGTCCAGGCCCGCCCCCAAATTAATTACTTGCTGAATGCCTTCCTTTCTAATGAGCTTTAAAATCAACTTATCAATTACAGCAGTTCTTACAACAATACTCGTACTAAAAACCGGATACTGCCTACTTGCTTCAAAGGCACTTAATAGACTTTGTTCTTGGCTTTCTAAATACAAATGCGCAAGATCATCATTGAAAAGAGGCTCATCTTCCAAACCTTCTTTTGCTCGGCATGATGCAACAAGAAATGCTGTTTGAGAAATATTTTCTAATAAGGGTTTCATTAGAATGACAATATAAGTTTATTGTCTTCTTATTGCAGCACGCAAAGATTGTATTTTACAAAAATAGATGAACCTGTTCCAATGCCATTGGAACAAAAAAAACCCTATCCAAAAAAAGAATAGGGAATACAGTTATATCTAATTTAAATAGTAGGCAAAACTCACATTCACCGATTCCAAATCTGTACCACTAAATGTTCCTCCACCTTTTCTATACCCTACTCCATTTCTAACATTCAACCCAATTTCATACGCATTTCTAAATGCCCAAGCAAGTCCTACTTCTGAGAGAATCCTTTGATTAAACATGTTGCTTGCATCAAAGCATGCATCAATTGATTTATATTCTCTTATTAAGGTTCCATCTGTTCCTCTTGTGCCATCCTCTACATACGCACCTCCGTCCACACAAATAACATTATCAACTGAAATTCCTAAATTAGTTCCTAGGCCACCATACAATTTAAATCCAAGAGGCAGGTCGCGAGCATATAGCACCATTGACTCGAGTCCATACTCATTCTGTGTGCTAGAAAAATGAACCTCTCCTTCAGGAAGAGTGTACGTCACTCCATCTCCTCTTTCTTCCATTGAGATAATGGTATTCCTCCATTCTAGATGTTCAAATTTATCATGCTTCAGGGTAAATCCAAGAGCAATAAGATGATTTTCGCAATACATGCTTGCAATGTCCTCGTTGTCAAATTCATTATCACGAAAAGCAAAATCTTTATCTAGCGGAATTTGATCAGCAAAGTAACTGTAGCTCATACCGCGCAGCATGTCCCTATCAGAACCCATTGAAAAATTAACTTTGCTGACTTTAAACGAGCCCATCTTATACCCCTGTGAAAACATGATGGTACAAATGAATAGAAAACTGGTTGAGAGTAATGCATTTTTCATACTTCAAATTTTTATTGGTTAATAATAATTACTTAATTGAATTTACATTCTATAAATCAAAATCTCAGTTTTAACGGCTCTTTTACAATCCTTTTAACTTTAAGCTTAATATTTTATTAATTTATACGGACACTAAGAATGAGAAATATAAAATCCATTTCTATATTTAGAGTATGTCGAAATATCTTTTAAAATATCAAACACTTTCACTTGTTTTCCTAAGTGTATTCTTTGCTTGCAAAACCACAAAACATACAGGAGAAGCACTAGAGACAGATAAAAAAGCAGTAACACTTTACACAGTTACGCATCAAGACATAAAATTCCTGAACCCTTTAGACAGTATTCATTTATCAGGGACACTAAGCACACCTGACGGCCTAGATAATTTTCCTGCTGTCATTCTCATTTCTGGGTCTGGTCCTCAAAACAGAGATTCTGAAATCTTTGGACACAAACCATTTCTTACGATTGCAAATTATTTATCTGAACATGGGATTGCTGTTCTTCGCTACGATGATAGAGGTGTTGCTAAATCAGAAGGAAAGTTCGCTACAGCCACATCTAACGAATTTGCAAAAGATGTGCTCAGTGCCGCAGGATATTTAAAGAACAAACAAAATGTAGGAAAGATTGGATTAGTTGGACATAGTGAAGGAGGAATGATTGCACAAATTACAGCTGCAAACAGTAAAACTCTAATTGATTTTATAGTATCTCTTGCGGGCCCTGGAATCCATATCAAAGAACTTATGCGTATCCAAAACAGAATCGCTGTAAAGGGAATGGGATTTTCTGATACAGAAACTGAAGAATACATAAAATTTATTAGTGACTCGTATGAGATATTGGATGTGAGTACTCCTAAAGAAGAATTATACGATCCACTAAAAGAAATAGTACATACATATTATGAATCTGTTCCAGACAGCACGCAAGCAAAATTAGCCCCCAGCAAAGAGTCTCTTTACTTCCAACTTGCGTATTCATATTTCACGCCGTGGTTTAGGTATTTTATAAATTATAATCCAGCTAAAAACCTTCAAAGGCTAGAGTGTCCTGTCCTCGCGCTTAATGGTCAACTTGATGTTCAAGTCACTGCAACAGAAAATCTAAACGGATACAAAAAACATCTCGCAGCTGGAACTTGTCCAGATTTTAAAGTCATGCAACTCGACTCTCTAAATCATCTTTTCCAAAAAGCCATCACTGGAAATACTGACGAGTACAAAACGATCACTGAAGATTTTAATCATTTGCCTCTAAAAATCATAAGAGACTGGATCCAATCACTGAATTAAAAAAAGCGTATAAGTTGATTAAACTCAGAAATGGCTTTAACGAAAGAAATAAACTTTATTACATTAGATAAAACATCCAAGATGAAAAAACTTTGCTTCCTGATCCTCATTTTGTATTCTTCTTTAAATTTTGGACAAAACAGGTCTATTCCATTAGACACAACTGTTGTCACAAAACACTCCACACAAATTAATGGCGCAGCAGTCAGCTATACCGCCACTACCGGAATGCAACCACTTTGGGATGATATGGGCGAAGTCATTGCCAGTTTATATTACACCTATTACAAAAGAGATAATGTTTCAAATAGTGGCGAACGCCCGCTACTCATTTCGTTTAATGGTGGCCCAGGCTCTGCGTCCGTATGGATGCATGTTGCGTATACAGGACCAATGGTCTTAAACATTGATGACGAGGGCTATCCTATCCAACCCTATGGCGTTTCTAAAAATCCATATTCCGTGCTTGATGTAGCAGATATTGTTTTTGTAAATCCCGTAAACACCGGCTACTCAAGAACTATCCCTGCATCAGGAAAAGAAGTAGACAGAGATAAGTTTTTTGGTATCAATGCAGATATAACATACCTAGCTGATTGGCTTAACACTTGGGTGACAAGAAATAATAGATGGCTTTCTCCCAAATATATCATTGGCGAAAGTTATGGTGGAACACGCGTTTCTGGCTTAGCCCACGAACTTCAGAATAGACAGTGGATGTATCTTAATGGTGTCATCCTAGTTTCTCCGGCAGACTACAAATCGTATAGTGCAGATAATCCAATTTCGTTTTCATTAGACCTACCCTATTTCACGGCCGCCGCTTGGTATCATAATGCCCTTTCCAAAGAGTTACAAAACCAAGACCTTCTAGACATACTTCCTGCAGCTGAAGATTTTGCAATTGATAAACTTATGCCAGCCCTAGCAAAAGGCGGCTTCCTATCTGATACAGATAAAAGAGCGATTGCAGAACAAATGTCTTACTATTCAGGAATTTCTACAGAATCTATTTTGCAACACAACCTCCAAGTTCCTCCTAGTTTCTTTTGGAAAGAACTCTTACGCGATGAAACAGGAAATACAATTGGCCGACTAGATTCTAGGTATTTGGGAATGGACAAGATGGAAGCAGGGACTAGGCCAGAATATAATGCAGAATTAAAATCTTGGTTGCATTCGTTTACACCTGCAATCAACTATTACATACGCGAACATTTAAATTTCAAAACAGATCTCAAGTATAACATGTTTGGACCAGTGCATCCTTGGGATAGAAGAAATAATAACACAAGAGACAATTTACGTCAAGCGATGGCAGAAAACCCCTATCTAAATGTTCTTTTCCAGTCAGGATACTACGACGGAGCAACAACCTATTTTAATGCCAAGTATACTATGATGCAAATAGACCCTAGCGGAAAGATGAAAAATAGGTTAAGCTTTAAAGGATATCGCAGTGGACACATGATGTATCTGCGCAGAGAAGATTTAAAAACAGCAAATGACGACTTAAGGGATTTTATAAACAACACACTCCCAAAAGGGATATCAGCAAAATATTAAAACACAAACATGAAACTTATAATCACTACTCTATTTTTATGCCTGCTTTCTCAAGTAGGAATGCAAGCACAAGATTGGCCAAATTTAGAACGTTTTCAAAAAGAGAATTCTATGTTAAACTCATCAGAACGCGTTGTCTTCATGGGAAATTCTATTACAGAAGGATGGTCAAACATTCATCCTGAATTTTTTGAAGGCAAGAACTACATTAATCGCGGAATTGGTGGACAAACGACACCACAAATGCTCGTGAGGTTTAGACAAGACGTAGTAGATTTAAATCCGCAAGTTGTGGTAATCTTAGCGGGCATAAATGACATTGCAGGGAATACTGGACCATCTACGATTAAGATGATCATGGATAATATAAAGTCAATGTCAGAGATTGCCAGAGCAAATAATATAAAGGTTGTGCTTTCTGCAGTTTTGCCTGCTTATGATTTCCCTTGGAGCCCAGGCCTGGAGCCCGCACCCAAAGTGATGAAGCTAAATGCAATGATCAAGGAATATTGTATGTCGCAAGGCTTTGTCTATTTAGATTATTTTTCTGCGATGGTAGACCACAGAAATGGAATGGACAAAAAGTATCATGAGGATGAGGTGCATCCAAATAAACTTGGCTATGAAGTGATGGCACCACTTGCGGAAGCGGCCATCCTGAAGGCCTTAGGTAAATAGGCTTAGAGAAGGAGTGACTAAGAGACTTGAAGATAGGACGGAGGAGCGACGAGGCAAAGCAATAAAGATTACGAGCTAGAAAGTTTTTTAAGCGTAGAAAATGGAAAAAGAGGAACATTATATAAACAGGAGTACTTGGCTAAGAGCAGCAGTCTTAGGAGCTAATGATGGCATACTCTCTACTGCAAGTTTAGCGATAGGTGTCGCTGCCGCTTCTGATTTTCGGAATCCAGTTATTCTTGCTTCTCTTGCTGGTCTTGTAGCAGGAGCCTTGTCCATGGCAGCTGGAGAATATGTGTCTGTGAGTTCGCAAGCAGACAGTGAAACGGCAGATTTAGAAAGAGAAAAGAAAGAGCTGGAAGAAATGCCCGAAAGCGAATTACAAGAATTAGCAGATATATATGTTGAACGAGGCCTAGACAAAGAAACGGCATACCAAGTGGCCATACAGCTCACTGAACATAATGCATTGGAAGCACACGCACGAGACGAATTGGGAATTAGCGAAATCACAAAAGCTCGCCCATTGCAAGCAGCCATTGCTTCTAGCATAGCATTTCTTGTTGGTGGAAGTATGCCCTTGTTAGTTTCCTTTTTTGCACCATTAAAGCAAATGGAATATTATCAATATTGTTTCGCTTTATTGTTCCTTTTAATCTTAGGATCCATATCTGCAAAGGCAGGAGGTTCAAGTATTTCTAAGTCGGCTATAAGAATTTGTTTTTGGGGAACAGCAGCGATGGCATTAACTGCCTTAGTGGGTTATATTTTTAAAGTCAATGTTGCTGGTTAATATAAAAATGATTTGGGCATGCCCCTTCGTTTCGCTTCGCTCAACTTCGGGTCGCTGTCTTCCAGACTCCACTGCGTTGCGGTCCCTCTGGGACTCTCCCGTTTTACGAGAGATCTTCCAGGTAGCTCATGCAGAAAAGAAGAAGCAAGTTTTTACCTTTGCTTACCTATGTCAGAAGAGAAAAATAGATATGAAAATATCTTAGATGCAATTGAACATGAGCGCGCCCATGAAGAGGCTTACTATAAATCACTCTCTACTCAAAAAACCATTAAGGAAAGAATTGAATCTGGAATCTGCTGGGCCCCCTGTGATGTCATAAAATCTTATTATACAATTGGTGAACATGCAGAAGTGCAATTTCTACGTCGCTTACGAAAAACGGACAGACATAAATTCAAAACAGGCGCAGGCTGCATAGCCTATGCCCAAGGAAAAGAAGAGGAAGTCTATAAGGGTATCATTTCCTTTATACGTAGAGATAAGATAAGCATCATTTTCAGCAAGGATGCCATACTCAGAGATCATGATCTATTGCACGGGGGTGTCATTATTGAACTCTCTTATGACGAACGCTCCTACAAGGTTATGCGAGCCGCAATCCATAGTCTTTTAAAAACAGACGACCCCCACATTGTTAATTTGCGGGAAGGAATAAGTAACAAGTCAAATTTCCAAGAGATATTAAGAAATCGTAAAATCCCAGACCTAGCACAGCTTCCCATAAACTCTATACAACAAGCCAGTTTAAAAACAGCAGTGCAGGCAGAAACGATAAGTATCATACACGGACCACCCGGAACAGGGAAAACAACCACACTAGTCCAACTCGTAAGAATACTGTTACGTTTTGAAAAACGATTACTTGTATGTGCACCTAGTAACAATGCGACAGATCTTCTTGCCAGAGAAATTGCAAAGCATAATATAGATGTTGTGCGGGTGGGAAATGTCAGCCGCATGGGAGATGAAACTGCCCATTTAAGTCTAGCAAATAAAGCTGCGGATTCTGAAGAATGGAAGAACATTAAAAAAGTCAAAATTGCGGCAGAAGATGCGTTCAAGAAAGCAAAAAAGTTTAAAAGGAATTTCGGTGAACAAGAACGCAGAGAAAGGAAGTTTATGTTGAATGAGGCAAGAGACTTGAAGAAGTGGGCAAAGGAATTAGAAAATAAACTATTGGATTCTATTCTGTCAAAATCTCAAGTGATTTGTACTACTTTAATCAGTGCTGCAAATAGAGAAATATCAAATATAAATTTTGACACCCTCATCATCGATGAGGCGAGTCAGGCTCTAGAAGCCGAATGCTGGAATGCTATAATGAAAGCAAAACGAGTAGTATTAGCAGGTGATCATTTTCAGCTACCTCCCACCATCATGAGTAAGCGAGCTAAAGAAATTGGTTTTGAAGAAACTCTGCTTGATAGAATGTCAGATGTAATTGCACATAGTACACTTCTTAAGACGCAGTACAGAATGAATGACGCCATCCTGAGTTTTTCCAATTCGCAATTTTATGATTCAAAATTAGAATCGGCGGACAATGTAGCTTCTAGACTCTTGTATGAATCTGATTCTCCTATTACATTTATTGACACGAGTGGCGCAGGATTTGAAGAAGCCTTGCATGAAGAGACATTATCAAAATGGAATGAGGGTGAGTATTTTATTTTGAGAGAACATTTCATGCAACACAAAGAGCATTATGATGGAAGATCCATTGGAATCATTAGCCCCTACTCTGCCCAAGTAAAATTTCTTACTAGTAATATTGGAACAGATGAAGTATTTAGAGAATTTGACATAGAAGTAAATTCTATTGACGGCTTTCAAGGACAAGAAAAGGACGTAATCTACATAAGCCTAGTCCGCTCAAATGATAATGGAGAAATAGGCTTCCTTGCTGATTACAGAAGATTAAACGTAGCAATGACTAGAGCAAGAATGAAGTTGGTCATCATTGGAGATAGTGCTACTGTATCACAAAACAAACTCTTTCTTGATTTAGTAAATCATATTGAAAAACAGGGGAAATATGAAAGTGCATATCAATATATGACTTATTGATATGCACTATAATTTAGTTGAAGTAATAATATTACTAACGTTCTCTTGTTGAAGAATCACCTCCTATTTGCAGAAAAACAGCTTCTTGCGAAACTGGATGCGTTTTCCTTTCGCATAAGATTTTTTTCTCAGATCCTGAAAGCGCAATTGTCATAAATTCCTTGCCATCCTTCATTGAGAATTCAGGAAATCCTTCTATTGCATGTTCTACCCAGGTATCTTCACCATCTACTTTTTCAATAGAATAATAAGATACCATAGACAATTCCTTAATAGAATCTGATACGTCCAAAACAGGACTGTTTTCTACAATTTTTTTCTTTGCTTGACAGGAGCATAGACACACAGCAAGAAAGACAATAAACATTGGGGTTGAAAGTTTCATAATGAATTTTTTTAAGTTATGTAAATATAGTTAGTTCGCTTCAATTTGCTTGTTTTATTCAAGTATATCTTATTGGATGCTAGAGGAAGAAAATTCCTATATTGTAGACATGACTTCCTCTTCAAATGACAAAAGAACAAGCAGTGATGGTAAAAGAACATTAGCCGCCATTTTATTTGCTGACATAGTCGGTTATACTAAAATGATGGCAAATGATGAGGGCACAACAATGAACAAGTTGCGACATTATCAAACCACCCTAAAATCCAAAATTGACAAATTTGACGGAGAAATCATTAAAAATTATGGTGATGGGAGTTTATGCGTCTTTAAGAGCGTCCTCAATGCTGTCTTATGTGCTAAAGAGTTACAACTCACCTTCCAGAAAGAACCTATTATACCTTTAAGGATTGGTCTTCACATAGGAGATGTTGTTTATTTAGAAAACGATATTTATGGTGATGCGATTAATGTAGCTTCCAGGATTGAATCCATGGGGACTCCTGGATCAGTCTTGATGTCAAAAGATATTCATAAAAAAGTATCTAATCAGAGCCAACTAGAGTTTACAAATCTTGGGAAATATTTATTTAAAAACATTGAGGAACCTATTGAAGTCTTTGCTTTATCAAACTTAGGTCTAGTTATCCCAGAGAAGAAAGAGGTAAAAGGGCTTGTTAAAGGGAAAAGAATAAAATCAGGAAAATTTATATTCCCTGCAATCATAGCAGTACTCTCTCTTAGTCTTATATTTTTTATTGGCTCCTATTTAAAAAAAGACACAAACTCTAACTTAAGTATTACAAACAATGCATCTCTTTTAAAAGAAAAAATTGCTGTCTTACATTTTAAGAATCTTACAGGAGATGCAAAGTTGGATGTAATAGGTCCCATGATATCCCATTGGCTTACTGAAGGATTTCTTCAGAATGGTGACATCAAGATGGTATCTTCAAATGCATTACAACAAATTTATCAATCTGATAAAAATGCACTGACTAGATCTGGTACAAATTTGCAAGAACTCTTAGGGACCAGGAATATCATAGATGGTAGTTTTTTCCTACAAGAGGACTCCATTTTTGTTAAATCAAATTATATAAACGCGGAGACTGGAGAAATAATCTATTCTTTTGGTGAATTTTCAGGACATAAAGACAAGCCAATTACAATTATTGAAAACCTGAGAGAAAAAGTGCTTGGCTATTGGTTTACTAAAGAAAATATCCAAAGTTTTCCTCCACCAAGATATGACTCCTACAAAAAATATATTGAGGCGCAATCATTATGGGGAGAGAATGATTCTGCAGTTAAGGAATTACTGGAAGAAAGTATCCAATTAGATAAAAGTTTTTTTGAGCCACATATTTTACTCATCGCTCTACTGCGTAACAAAAGAAAATGGAAAGATTGTGATTCCTTGACTAATGCGCTTTATGAAAGAAAAACGCAATTAACTCAGCCACAACTTGAACGATTAAATTTTTTTCGTCATGAGCTTCAAGGCGACAGCCCCACTGCATATAAATATCTTAAGAAAGAATATGATAGACATCCTGACGACCTATTTATAAATACAAGTCTAATTCAATTTCTTAGCTACAAACTGAATGCACATCAGCAAGTTCTTGAAATCGAAAAAGAAATTCCAATTGAAGACATAGACCTTGAGAATTGCGTGTATTGCAAGACACGTTTGTTTAGTTTAGTTCTTGCTGCTTTTAAACTCAATAAACAAGATCAAATTAACAAGTATATTCAATTAAATGGCAGTTTAGAGCCTGATATGCGTATAAAGCAGATAGAATTAATGAATGCTGTTCGTCAAGGAGATGATAAGACCATTGAGAACAACATGAAAGCAGTCTATGATGAAGGAAATTACAGACTTTACTTAGAGCATTTAATATTGATTACAGAAGAGTTCTTCAGCATTAATAATAAAACAAAATCTGAATATTGGCTCAACAAGTTTGATCAAATCTCAGGTAAATTAGATCAGAAAGACGAACTTACATTGGAATTAATCGCTCAGTATTACGAATTTGTTGACCAAGAACGTAAAAGCCTAAAAATCTATGAAAACTTTCTTGCTCAATACCCAAAAGATAGGTTCTTTACATTCAGAAAAGCTTGTGTACTAGCAATCCAGGGAAATAAGAAAGAAGCACTTAAAATTGCAAATAAATTAGAATCTCAAACACCTAAATTTGATTTTGGACGAACAGAATATGAGATGGGTCGTGTCCACGCACTTCTAGGTGATAAAGAGAAAGCCATACAATATCTTAATCAATCCATAGACAATGGTAGACAATTTCACCATTTGTTCTTTGACAAAGATTGGTATCTAAATTCTATATGGAATTCTCCAGAGTTTAAAAAACTTTTGACAAAGCGCATTCCAAAGACTTAAATTGCTAATTTAATGGACAAACATCTTAATCAGAATTATGTGGAAAAGCGCTATCCTCCTTTCAATTGCATTTACTAGTATTACATGCAAGCCATTACAGCTCCCAATAAACGATGAAAATGGGAATCTTATCAAATCCAAAATCCAGAAGAATCTAGAATTCGTAAATCTGTTTAGTGCAGAAAACGACCCAGCAATTGCCTGCTATAGAATTCCAGCTATAATAACTGCTTCCAATGGTGACCTCCTAGTAGCAATTGATGAGCGCGTCCCCTCCTGTGGTGACTTAAAATGGAGTGATGATATAAACATAGTTATGCGACGTAGTCATGACAATGGAAAAACCTGGACTGCTACAGAACGTATTGTTGACGAACCTTTAGGTGAAGCTGCATCTGATCCTTCAATGATTCTTGATAGTGAAACTGATGAAATTTTCTTGTTCTATAATTACATGAATCATTTTACTGAAAAGAATGTCTATTACCTAAAGCTAATAAGATCTAAGGACAATGGTAAGACCTGGTCCTCACCAAAAGACATTACAAGCCAAATCACAAAACCAGACTGGAAGAATGATTTTAAGTTTATTACTTCGGGAAGAGGCACTCAGACAATAGATGGCAGACTCTTACACACTCTTGTGAATATTGAAAAAGGCTTGCATGTTTTTGGGAGTAACGACCATGGTGAAAATTGGTACTTAATAGAAAATTCTATTCTTCCAGCTGATGAATCAAAAATCATAGAATTGGCAAATGGGAATTGGATGATTAACAGTAGAGTAAAAGATGCAGGCCATAGATACATCCATATTTCCAGCGACGAGGGACAAACTTGGGAAACCACTAAGGATACATCTTTAGTTGACCCCGCTTGTAATGCAAGTATCATTCGTTATCCAGCTGAACTCGCAGGGGATGATAAAAATCGATTAATTTTTTGCAATGCAAATAGTAGCAGCTCTAGAACAAATCTGACCTTACGCTTGAGTTATGATGAAGGGCAATCTTGGTCATCCGGGAAGACAATATACTCTGGCGCAGCAGCATATTCCACTATAAGCATTCTTGAAAATGGTGATATAGGCATCGTCTTCGAAAAAGATGAGTATAAAGAGAATGTTTTTCTCAATGTTAGTTTGGATTGGTTAACAGATAAAGAGGATGTAAAATAGGAATGAGTAGTGAATTTGGAATATTGTTTTGCATATATGTTCTATGGTCATAAAATAAGCAGATAAAAAACTTTATTTAGCAACGACTTACTTCCATCTTTCAATATTACATATAATAGCATTAGAATTACAAGCAAGCAATTGAAACTAGCTTGGATAAGAATTTACACATGACACCATCCAATCATTCTGATCTTGTTATTCCTTGCTTCGATATTAATTTCTTCATCCTTTGATAGAATTTGATTAGCTATTCTTTTACCAGAAGATATTATCACTTTGCCACTTGGTTTAATAAGCTCTTGTGTTCCCTCCTTTAACTGCGAATAGTATGCAACATTAAAAGCGTCATAATGATTTGGGTTATCTGAAAATATTTCTTGCTCCCAGTGTTCTTCAATATGTTCAGCAAGCAAAAAATGAAATTTGTCATTGGCGTTTTCAAGAAAATTATGAAGCTCTTCCTTAGAAAGCATCGTTTTTAAATCAGTTCCTAGGTTCGCTCTTTTTTTAAAACCCTCATTTTCTTTTTCGTACTTGTAATATAGTTCTATGTTTCTTTTCTCTGCATAATTCTTTATGAGGTAATACTTAGTAATGTATTTAGTTCCTTCTTTAATCCAATTGTCCAATTCTTTTTCTAGTTGCATATTTCAAAATTTACCTCAGTTAAGATTTGCCTCTACAAGGTATACATATGCTATGTTAGTTGTTAATTAAATTATAATAAACGCGGCAATATTTATTGTAAGAAAAGAACAAGTGTATGCACTTTATAAAAACCCCAGTTGCTCCATTACAGTCCTTCTATCAAAAACTTGCGAATGTCCTGAAACTAAATTATTTGTAAAATAATAAATTGTCATCCCCCTCGTCCTAATAGTATTATTCGTAGGAGGAAAGTCATTGATCTTTCCCAGATTTGTCCCTGTTAATATCCAAGTTATAGCGACATGGTTTTCCTCCTCAATTGCAGAAGTAATTTCAAAATGCATATCCGGAAAAGAGTTAAACGAAAAATCCAATCTTTCCTTATACTCTTGATGACTTAACACTTTTCCTTCCCAATTATCTCCTGTGTCAAGATGAACTGTATATTCATCAGACACATACTTTTCAACTAGATCTTTCTTTTGATTATTCCAGACTTGATTGATGAAGTCTCTTAATACCTTTTCTTTGCTCAAGTGTATATTTTATTTGACATCGCTTAATAAATATGACAAATCAATTTAGTTTAATGAATCGATTTTCAGTCGAGACATTTTGACTTATTAGTTTTATTATATAATAACTTTCTGCGAAAGCTGAAACATCCAATTGCAGTTCAGTTTGACTTTCTATTTTAACCTCTTTCATTTTTATTCCTTTAGAGCTTATTATTTGAATTACTCCTGAAGTAGGCCCATTAAACTTAACATTCACGAAATCTCTTGTAGGATTTGGGTATAAATTAAACTTGCTATTCAATTTTGTCTTAAGATCGGTATTTGAGGTTTTCATAAGTATTTCATCCGCATTGATTGCAAACGTCACTTCAAAATCAGATTCTTCGTCCTCTTTACTCCATCGCACTCCATTTACAATGCCTCCATTCTCATTTAACTCTATAAACATAGGTGATAAATTCCAAGTGGAATCAGAATAACATATAGTCTTTAAATGCTTAATTGCATTTGAATCCTCTAACGTAAAGTACTTTAGACAATTTTCTTTTGCTCCCAAAAGTAGGTAAGTATTATCATTAATTTGAGCAAGTTTTAATAGTCCTACTTCCTCATTGTCCAAGATAATGTATCCAGGATCATTGTATAGTTCATTCCCTCCATTGTCTAGAATGAGAAGACTGTATGACACATCGTTGGGTTCAGCGGTTTCATTATTAAAAGCCACAGTAGTAATAAATACTTTGTCATTTTTGAATTCTTGCTGGAAGGACGGTGAATAATTGATAAGAGAAGAAATGTCTTTGCGTAAGAGTAGTTGGCCTTCATTATTAATAAAAAACAATTCGGTAATTGTCAAATTCGTATCTAGAGGATTAGACGTTGAACCTGAGCCAATTAAAAATCTGTTTTCATCTAATTTATTGAAACTTATAAGTTTATGTGATTGGATATTGTTATCCATTAATGGATTCGCGATGAAAGACAAAGTATCAATCACCCTCCCGTCATTATCCAAATTTTGCAAGATCTGAATTTGTTGCCCATCAACACTTGGATAGGTGCAGACAGTCATGTATAAAGAGTCTTCCAGAATAGGAAGTGTTCTTCCGAGTTGTCCATTCGAATTATTACATACACATCCTCCATCTATAAAATCTTGATAAATTTTACTTATGAGTTGTCCTGTTTGGATATCAATAATTTTCCTAGTAGCTATTCCAAAAGGAAAAATGTTAGGTACGTTAGGGTCCAATAGTCGCATTCCTGATATCTCCAAATTACCATCTGATCTCGTGTAAAGATTTAAATCTATCTCAATTTTATCATCATTGGTTAAGTTGTAGGAATTTTTCCAAACAAATTCTCCTGTTACTGCATTCGTACACGTGACATAGCTTCCAAAATTTATTCCAGTTGTAAATAATTCGATAAGAAAATCGTCGCTTAGGGTATAAGCTTTTCTTAAGGTTTCATACCCTGTTATCTCACTATTGATATTTGTAAACGTATCTTGAAGCGAAGGAAGTGTTGTATCCTGATGGACATGATACCATTCCTTAGCAACATCTAGAAGCTCTAAATCAATTTGGGCGTAAGCAATTGAACTAGTGAAAAGAAGCAATCCTGTTATAATATTTTTGGTTTTCATTCTCTTTTGAATTAATGATTAGTACCCAATAGAAGCAATGTAACTTATATCCATCACTATATATGACGTAATACAAATAATAGTGTGAACTAAAAGGAAGGAGTTTCTTCTTTCTTCTATTTCCTATCACAATTAAGGATGCATGTTAAGTCAATTGGTCCTTTTCCAATCCAAAACTATCCTTTCATAAGCTTGATCTTATGTTTTCCTGAAGTTGTTTCTATTCTAGAAACATAGATTCCATTTGCAAAATTTGATGCATCTATTTTGGCAACAAGCGAATTAGGATAAAGCACGGTGATTCTTTCACCATTTAACTTAAACACTTCTATCAAAGTAATAACAGAATTGTCAGAACTAACAACCCATTGATAATTTGCTGGATTGGGAAATACACTTACGCCTTCTGTTAGTTCATTGTCTGTTCCCAAAACTAACTGTCCAAATTTGACATCATCAAAATAATATATTTGTTCTCCAGCTACTTTGCCTTCTGTCCCAAAATTAAAAAAGATTGAAGCCATGTTGAATGTCCACCCCATAGATAAACCAACACTTAATGACTCAGTTCCAACTGCTTGATTATTAAAGTCAAATTCTAATACCTCCCAATCTCCAGAAACGCTTGTATTGGTTTCAGTTTCGCACGTATGCGTAGGGTCATCAGAATCTTCTACTTTTAAACGGATAGGTGTACCCGCTTCGGGTGACCAAACTCTAACCGTCATTTTGGACTCTGATAATGTCAAAGGAATATCTGTCGCAAATCCGGCTGGAGTGCCTATAGTCGTCCCAGCCCATGTAGCAGCCTGATTTGTTTTAAT
This sequence comes from uncultured Saprospiraceae bacterium, assembly GCA_937967615.1. Classification (GTDB taxonomy): domain Bacteria; phylum Bacteroidota; class Bacteroidia; order Chitinophagales; family Saprospiraceae; genus CALCMJ01. The sequence continues at coordinate 5,968 of CALCMJ010000041.1, read as the reverse complement.
AGCCTGCATAACCCTATTGGTGGGATCAGTGGGATCAGTTAATAATGTAGATACATTACCTCCAAAATCCGACATATTATAATTCACTGAAGAACTTTCAAAGTCAACTGGTAAATCAATATGAGTACCACCAAACAACTGTTCAATATCATCAAAAAGAAAAGTTGAATTTTCTGTACCGTCCCCTGTATTTCCAAAGTCGAACATAAAAACAATGAAATTGAAATCACTCGGTGTACCAGTAAAATCCCATGTTAATTCTTCCCATGCATTGGACACCGTTGTTAACACATCTCTCTCTGTCTGTCCAGACCCCTCCAATTTAAATTTAATGGTAGTCCCAACAGGTGCTGTTGTAAATACTTTCATTGTAATGGAATTCAAGGTGGTGAAGTCTAGATTATTTTCTAATTCTATTTTACTTCCTGCCCATATTTCTCCTCCATCTCTAATTATCTGTGCAACCTTTTGACTCGTATTGATATCATTAGCTTGTGGATTAGTTATGACACTTGCAGTTCCTCCGTCGAAATCTATAAAATCAGAGGTACTTATTGTTCCTTCAAAATTTATTGGTAATGCTTGGGAGTTACCAATTGAAAAAACGAAAAGTAAAATAAATAGTATGACTTTTTTTAAAATTGCTTCTCTGTTCATAGTGATTTGGTCTTGTTTTTAAAATTTCCTTAAAATCTAAGTTGTCCATTTTCTAAATTTCTTATTTAGATCCACAGGATTAGTTGTAATATACTTATAAGCATTTGTATCCTCTACTAAGCATTTAACTTTCTCGAATTATGTCCATTAGAAATGAGTCTTGGCCTTATAGTAGCTTGGGACCTTGGTGCAGATGCACGTACGCGTAGGGCAAGAGGAAGAATTCGATAGTGCGATGGACATAGTTTTGCTTTTTTCAATAAGTTGATAACTCATGTTTTTGTCATAAAATAAAACATACCAATAAAAAATGGCAGGCCTAATAAAAATAAAATTAATAGGTTTTTGAAAGTATTTGATTCCTCGAAATTGGGATTATTTGCTTTGGCTTGATTAGTTAAATACTCCGTCATTTCATCTTCTTTCATAATTCTTTGATATTTTGAATTACGCATGTATGAAAGCTTACGTTTTTCATTGCCATCAGAAGTGGAGTATTTAACTATTACCATCATAGGGTTTGATAAACCGAATTTAACAACGGAATTCACATTTTTAAAGGGTATAGTTTTGTCTCTGCTATCAGACTTCACCCTTATACCCTTTTCATCTACTTCAATTTCTTTTAGCCCAAATGGCATTTGAATTACAAATATTGCACTCCAAACAAATGCAATTCCAAATGCGTTTTTAAAATTTGTGCTTATTTCATCTCCGCTACTTGATAAAAATAAATACGCAACTGTTCCACCAATTAACATCATAATTGGGTAGATATATTTGAAGAAATAAGTCTGTGGAGAACTAGTATATATCATTGTATTGTATTTTATATTGTACCCTGGCTTTTACATATGATTGCATCAATTTCATTCATTAAATTAACGAATCCCAATTTAACCATTCAATTTCACCATCTTTCCCAGCAATAAATCCATCTAAGCTTTTAGCGATAAACACTATGTTTTTTTTATTCATCTCCTATAGATATACTTATTTAATTCTCTATTGCTTTAAAAAAACCTTTTAATTTTTGTGAGTCAAGTTTTCCATCTGTGCGAACGCTACTACAAAGGTCAAGCCCAAAGGGTTGAACTGTATCAATGGCTTGATTTACATTATTCTTATTTAGACCGCCAGCAAGAAACAATGGAATTGAAATTGATTTTCTAATTTCTTTACTTAACTCCCAATTATGAATCCGTCCAGTTCCGCCTAATTCTTTAACTGCTAAATTTGGGTTTCCGCTATCTAATAAAATTGCATCTACTAAATTTGAAATTTCGATTGCTTCTCTTACTGAGTTGTCATCGATAACATGAATTACCTGTACTAATTTTACACAGGGCAATTCCTTACGTATCAATTCATAAGCTTTATTCTCCAATGCGTCCACAATTTGGATAGTTGAAGTATGTACTCTCTTGTAATGAGAAATTATTTCTTGTGGTTTAGTTTCACTTGTCAACAAGAATGTTGAAATAGGTGGTGGGACAGTCTTGGCGATTTTGTTTATCAATTCATCTCCTATTACTCCTGGTCCACTCGGCATATTTCCGACTAAACCTATTGCAGAAGCACCATGGGCTATGGCAATACTTGCTTCGTTCACACTACTGATGCAACAAATTTTCACTCTAGGTCTTGTCATTGTATCCATCCTTTTAAATAATATCCGTGAGAAGCATAAGGAATAATAATGCCTGATGTTTCAGAGACCCGGAAAGATATGCTCTCGTCATCCATAGTTGTATGTCGTGATTTACTATTTGTCAATTAGAAATTCTTTAAGTTCATCTTTTCCTTTTTTCAAGATTATCTCATAATGAAAGGGATACACATTTTCAAATTCGTATTCAAGTAAATTTTTACAGCTATGGATTCTGTCTTCAAGATTTTCGTAATCTGATTGACTTTCTTTAGTAAAATCTTTTATTTTCCCATTCTTATCTCCGTAGAATGTGTCACCGATGAAAAGAGATTTGGATTCCGTTTCTAAAACACAAATGCTACCTGCACTATGTCCAGGCACATGAATTATTTCAATCGTTTTATCAAATTTAGGCATCTCAGTAAAAAACACATCAGGTTTCATTCTTATCCAAGGATGATTTTCATCATTTTTATGTGCATATACTTTTAAACCAATTTCTTTTTGCCATTTAGTTCCATCTTCAATTCCACATGAACCATGTGAAATAATTGCGTACATAGGTTTCTTGAATGATAAAATGAATTCTTTCAACTCCTCTGAATACGTTGGAATATCAAAAAGTAATACCTTATCATTCAATTCAATTAAATACGTATGAACCTTTTCTCCATAGAAATATTGCTTATTAATTTCATAAATATTCTCTTGCAAGATTGAATACGTTGTGTCTTGTCCAGATTGGCAAGAATTAAAAAATAAATAACTCATCAATAGGTATTTGCTCATTGTTTTGCTTCGTTTTCATGACACACCATAAAAATATAAATACAATACACATCAATTGCAATAATAAAGTTAACTCCTATCCATCGAACTTTACGTCCAATTTGTAATTTAATAGTCTCATTCCCTTAAAACTGTTCTTATCTTTACAAAAAAGATACAATGGCGAATACAGATTTCTGGAGCGGTTCTGAAAAATATTTATGTGACCCACAATTAGCTCAAGCATTCCATATGTCACGCGTATTAGGTATGCCCTTGCTGATTGAAGGCGAACCAGGAACTGGAAAAACTGAGTTACCAATCCAATATGCTGCAAACCAAGGTTTAGAATTATTCACCTATCCTGTAGGATCTAAAAGTAATGTAGATTCTTTTGTCGCTCGCTTTGATCATGTAAAGTACTTGAGAGATTCTCAAGTGGAAATTCTAAATGCCCAGCGACAAGAAAAGGGACTAGATAGTAAAATGAGTACTGCAGGAAGAGATACAGAAAATTTATCTGACTATGTCATAATGGGACCTGCAGCCAAAGCATTCAGCACTCCAAATTCTGTCTTGTTGATTGACGAAATAGATAAGGCACCAAGAGAATTTCCTAATGATCTACTTTATGCTCTCAGCCACAGAAAGTTTGTTATGCCTGAGTCAGGACAAATCATAGAAGTTACGGAAGAAAACATGCCTGCAATAATTATTACTTCTAACCGAGAACAAGAATTACCAACAGCATTTAAAGGACGTTGCATTTACCACTACATCCATTTTCCTGATGCAGATACTATGCGGAAAATTATTGCTAAGCATAATCTAGCAATGGAAGATAAAGTCATAGATGTTGCAATAGATATCTTTTATCACTTACGGAAACTTGGTCTGGAACGCTCTCCTACGACACGTGAAATATTGAATTGGCTAAAATACATAAAGAGCTTTAGCACAGATGAAGCCATTGAAAAGATACAAAAGCTGGAGGGTCTGGGATCCCTTATTAAGACACAAACAGATCTAGAGCGTGTGCAAGAAGCGGTACTCCGAAATTCTGGAGATTTTCACAAACGATCCATGAGTAATTAATATGTTTGAAACATTACCAGAACGATTTAGAGACCATGGCGTGGAAACAGATGTCCGTACTCTACTCCTATTGGAAAAGTCCATGCATCGTGGCCTTATTAAAACACTAGGTGATGTCTATAATGTGCTCAAAGGAATTGTTGTAAAAGATCCTGAAAATTTAGGACCATTTACTAAAGCCTATTACGACTATTTCTTGAATATAGGAATAGAATCTGGCGAACGTTTAGATGATGCTATTTTGAGATCAGAAACGTTTAGGAAATGGCGTGAAGATAGATTTGAAGCTGTTCAAGATATTGACCCAGAAAAATTGATAAATGATTTTCTCAATGAGGTGCATCTAACAAGTTATGACATTAAGGAAATAATAGATGGTCAAGCACTCATTGATAATGATGATGAAGTAGAAGACCAGGGAAATTTCTCAGAAGAAATAGAAAGGCAAAGACGTTTACTGGAAAAGATGGCTGACTATTCTGGCATGTCGCTTGAAGAATTACTAAAGCGTCTAGAAGAAATTGCCAAACAACAAAAGGGAAAACATGATGGTGGAAGCCGATGGATAGGAACAGGTGGGATTAGCCCCTTTGGCCACGGAGGTGCAGCTAAAGATGGTCTGAGAATAGGTGGAACTGGAGGGGGAAAGATGGCTAGGAAAATTCTTAACGACAGAAAATTTTTTCCTGTTGATAGAGATTCCATTTTGAATGATAATAATGTAGATGCTGCTCTAGCTTCCTTGAAAGGTATTATAGAGGAAAGTGCGCTCGAAAAACTTAATATTAAAAAGACAATTAAAGAAGGTTTGCGCAGAGGAGGTTTGTTTGTTCCAGAACTAGAAAATGAAGAAAACCAAAAGCTGCAAGTTATGCTCTTGATAGATAATGGCGGATATTCTATGAGCCCATACATTCGTACAGTGCAGAAACTATTTAGAAAAATGAAAACGCGTTTTGCACATGACTTGGAGAGCTACTACTTCCACAACACAATCTATGGGCATGTTTTCAGTGATAACAAAAGGACAAAAGCTGTGAGTATAGAAACTATTTTGAAGAAAGATCCTAATTATCGTGTGTTCATTATAGGTGATGCTGCTATGGCGAGTTATGAAATTAACCGTATAAGTGTAGAAAGCTACAAGTCCCTCACAAAAAAGTTTAAAAAGATAGCATGGTTAAATCCTGAGCCACAACAATATTGGCACCACACAATGACAATTCAATTCTTAGGTCAACTTGTTCCTATGTATCCATTGACTCCTAAGGGAATAGAAGAAGCTGTGCAGGAGATGAATAGGAAAATGAATGTGCTGGGCAGACTCTAAGAATAATTTATCTGAAAGAATAAAGTTCAGATAGGACTTTACACATCTAATGAAACGGCAAGCAAAAAACTACAACTTACATAAGATAGAACGCATACCTAAGCATAATGTTTAGTTACGTATGATATTTTGCTAGGGACAGAATTAATTCTCAAATCGTCTGATAGCAAAGCTACACCTATCAAATATTTGGAAGTGCTTACATTGTTCTGATAAACTATTGCAATCACTCTGAATACACATAAGAAAACTATATTTTTTAAGTATAGTACTAGACCGTATTTAAAGTGGTTTTATGTTCATTAGTCGAAATTATACTAATGTTTATCGGTCATTGTGTAAAATTTAATTATTTTAATGCAAAAGCAAATCAGATGAAAAAATATGCACAATTTCTATTTTTCTTTATGCTCTTGCACAGCTTAGCGGATGTAAGCGCTCAGTCTTCCTCCATCCAAGGTGTTGTC
>CALCMJ010000040.1 GCA_937967615.1 uncultured Saprospiraceae bacterium | reverse complement strand
GGGTCATATGGGTCATCCTCCCATCCTACATGTGGGTGGGCTAAACTCAATAAGTGACCAAGTTCATGACCAAAAGTAGAATTATCTACTTCGTCAAAATTTAGCTTTTGAACCACAAGCATATCAAAAAAAGGAGAATAGTATCCTGCTACCCCTGCGCTAGATGTCGCATTTGTTATAAACACATTCACAGAATTAGGATATTGAGCACGGATCCCGCCCATTTGATTTTGGGCGCTACCTATGTGATCGTAAATTCCAGTATTATTTACATAATTAAATCCATCGTCTACATAAAACACGAACCCCATACTATCGTACTGCGTATTTAATCTGCAAAGCTGTGTATATACAAGATGATCAGGAATTCTTCCGTTTCCTTCATTTGTAGCCAACAAGTGGAATTTAAGAGGCACATTCCTTTTCTCCACCACTTTCCTCGCAGAAGCATTCTCATTCGCGTACTTAACATTCTTTGTTAACCTTGCCATAAACTCAGCAGTATGTTCAGTACCACATTCCTGTGCATTTGTCCCCAAAGTCAGGAATCCAAATCCCATTATTAACAGTATAATTCTTTGCAATTTCATATATCTTAATTTCATGAACGATAAAGTTACAATTCAATATTATTTATTTCATCAATACAGAAGACAATTCAAGCATATTTTGCTCATAAAAAATGGCTACATTTGCATTTTTTAAAGCAAAACCTAAATAATTTTAAGATATGAGTAAAGTAACCGTTGTTGGCGCAGGAAATGTAGGCGCTACTGTAGCCAATGTATTGGCTCATAAAGATGTTGTAAATGAGGTGGTATTACTAGACCTAAAAGGCAATTTAGCTAAAGGAAAGGCATTAGATTCATGGCAACAGGCACCTATAGATTATTATAGCACAAAACTTACAGGTACAGATAAGTATACTGCAACTAAAAATTCTGACATTGTTGTTATCACAGCTGGTATTCCTAGGAAACCTGGAATGAGCAGAGATGACCTGATCACTATCAATGCAAAAATTGTTGTTAGTGTCACAAAGTCAATACTTAAATACTCCAAAAATCCAATCATTATTGTTGTGTCCAATCCATTGGATGTAATGACTTACGCTGCATACAAAGCATCAAAGTTAAACCCTAAGAAAGTAATTGGAATGGCTGGTATACTGGATACAGCGAGATACAGAGCATTTTTAGCTACAGCCTTAAAAGTATCTCCAAAAGACATTCAAGCTGTGCTTATGGGAGGACATGGAGATACGATGGTGCCTCTTCCAAGATACACTACAGTTGCAGGAATCCCAGTCACTGAAATGATAGAGAAGGATAAATTAAACGCAATTGTGGAACGCACCAAAAAAGGCGGAGGAGAGCTAGTGAAACTTATGGGAACATCAGCGTGGTATGCGCCAGGTGCAGCAGCAGCTCAAATGGTAGAATCTATTATTAGAGACGAAAATAGAATCTTCCCATGTGCAGCTTACATCAAAGATGCTTATGGCTTAAAAGATATGTTCTTAGGGGTTCCAGTTCAGTTAGGTAAAAATGGAATTACTCGCGTTTTGGAACTTGATTTGAATAGAAGTGAAAAGGCACATTTGCACAAATCAGCCAAAGCTGTGAAAGCAGTTATTAAGAAATTTGATAAACTTAAATTGGTATAGAAAAACTCGATTCAAATCAAATTTTTCAATGTCAATACAAATCAAAGAATCTCTTTCAGGTTTTCTTACAAATAGGGAGCAGTCCGTTTACGAACTTTCTATGACCAAACCCATTATGCTCGTGTTTTTAAGGCATTTCGGATGTATTTTTTGTAGAGAATCCCTGAAAGAGATTTCTGATAAAATGCCTTTGTTCAAGGCATATAAAATTCAACCAATTTTTGTTCATATGTCAGACTTTAAAACAGCCCAGGGCTACTTTGAAGAATACGGCCTTGTGGAAGCGGAGCATATCTCTGATCAAGAATGCAAACTTTATCAATCGTTTCATTTAGCAAAAGGGAATTTCAATCAACTATTTGGCCTTAAAATATGGATGCAAGGAATCAAAACGGCGACAAAGGGTATTCCTGTTTCTCTTAGACAGGTAGGTGATGGAATGCAAATGCCTGGTATATTTATGATCTGGCAAGGTAAATTGGTGGATAAATATGTACATAAGTTGGCTTCTGATAGCCCTGATTATGAGGTTCTTATGAACTGTTGCCAAAGCTAAATTTATAAGTTCCTTAACAATCCTTTTCATTCTAATTACGTTTTATAAGAAATCAGAAATTGTGTCAAAACTAATATACCTGCTCTCTTTTGTCTTGTTTGCATCTTTTGGGAACGCCCAAGATTCTCTAAAAGACAAATTGTATTTCTATGGAGACGTTATGCTCAATGCATTAGATGATGATAACCGTGTATTAGCCGGTGAAAATTTTAATACACTATTCGCTGATTATATCAAAGAGAACCCCACAGATAGTTTAACTTGGTTAAAGTGGATTTCTATTCAGTCACCAGAGGACAAATCATTCAGGATTCTGACCTGGGAACTCAAGAGAAATGACGATAGCTATTCCTATTTTGGATACTTGCAGAAACCTGATGGTACGGGATATACACTCCACGAAGAAAAATCTGATTTTCAAGATGTTGAATTTGATACAAGAACAAAAGACGATTGGCTAGGAGCAATTTATTATGGTATCAAAAATATAGGAGAGAATACATATGCTCTTTTTGGTGTAAACCACTATAGTAAATTTGAAAATGTTAAGATTGCCGAAGTTTTAAGTTTTGAAGATGATGAACCCATCTTTGGGAAAGAAGTATTTAAGAAGGCTGCAGATATAAAAACTAGGTTGATACTTCGATTTGCGGATGATGCTTCAGTTTCATTGACTTTTAGTAACAGTTTGAACCTCATTATTTTTGATCACCTTATTCCTAGAATGGGAAGAATGGAGGGGCAAGGATCTACTTTCTTACCTGATGGTAGCTATGAAGGGTATGTGCCTGCTGATGGGATTTGGGAGTATAAAGAAAAGTTATATGACCATGTATTTGAAGAAGCACCTAGACCTAAGCCTGTCTTAAATCAAAAAAAGAATGGGCTTTTTAAGAACAAGAAGAAGCAATAAGCTTTACTCTTTTAACATTGATTTTTTTTGGTGGGGGTCAATGGAATTGAATGAAGAACAAAGCCTAGCTTCTAAAACCAAAGGTTTAGGACATCTTCTCTACAAGTAAAACGCGGTTTGTATTTTCCATAACACGATAGTCTTCAGATATTCTATAAGGAATCACCCAAGCTATATCATCATCGTTCTTCATGACAAGACAATCTTTTTTAGAATGGGATGGATGTTTAACATGCACTAGAAAGTCCTTGATTTTTTGACTTTTGCCTCCCATGCCTAATGGTTTAAAACTGTCACCGTTCTGCCATGTACGTATTGTTAAACTTCCTGATAGCTTATCAAAATCAAAAACAGCTTGATATAAATTTAAATCAATCGCGGTATTCTCCTTGATTGAAAATTGTAGTGTAGTCTTACTATCTACTTTTAAGCTAAAAGGGAAGCTGTGAATTTCAATCTCTCGAAAACTAAACCTTTCTCTTCTTTCCACAATAAGCTCATCCCTTTCAATAGTCAGAATATACTTATCACTCAAGAATTGCTTTGATGTCTCATGAATTGAATTTGCCATATCATCGCATTGGGTTTTGCTAAACTGAAAATCTTCCAAGAGTTTAAATAAGAAAAGATTGGATTTGAGATAGGGGATGATCTCTCCTTTTTTTAGGAAGTGCTGATCTTCTTTCTTGCTTAAAAGATGATTTTTCTTTTCTTGTATTAAGCTGTTTAACAAATCACTTTCATTCTTGAAATTATCAATACTACTTGCTAGACGTTTTTCAATATTGCCATAGCGAGCATTGAGCAAAGGAATGACATCATTACGTAAAAAGTTACGATCGTATTTGTTTAATTGGTTGGAACTGTCTTCTCTATAAGTGATTTTTTGTGCTTGAGCATACTCTGATATTTTTGCTTTTGGAATAAAGAGGAGAGGACGAATTATCTTTCCTCTGACTAAAGGGATGCCTGATAAACCTTTTATCCCAGTTCCTCTGAATAGTCTATGCATTAAAGTTTCAATGTTATCATCAAGGTGATGTGCAGTTGCAATCAAATCGTAATTATGCTCTATGCATAGATCTTCAAAATAACTGTAACGAAAATCTCTTGCTATCTCATGGAAATTGCCAGTTTGATTCTCCAATTGATCTTGATGGATACGGGTACTGTGAAATGCAATTGAATTTTGTAAGCAATACATCTTCACAAGGGCTTCATCTGCATCTGATTCTTCTCCTCTAAGTCCATGATTTACATGAACAATTGCAATTGGAATCTTCAGTTTTAGAAGCAAGTCAGCCAAAACCATAGAATCCATTCCGCCACTACAAGCTAGTAAAACCTTTTGCCCTTGAGCAATAAGTTTGTTTTTGGCGATAAATGATTTTAATGATTCAATCAATTGTTATAGATTTAGACTTCTTAAGTGCTAAAATTACATTACTCTGCTAACTGAAGATTATTATGAATAGATTTATTTTTACTTCTCTTTTTGCTCTTTTTATCATCTTGTCTGCATGTAAACCTGATGCAAACAAGCCCAAGGGTATCAAAAACCCCATTAAAGACGCTATTGCTACCAGCCCTCATAATAACGATTATCGAGCAAATGCACTTTCAATCTTGGATTTCAGGAATAAGAAAACGGAAGGAAAGTCCTTCTCTATTATAGAGGCTGATACTTGGGAATATCAATTTGTGTACACGAAAGGGGAAATGTCTAAAGAAGGAGCGTATGCAGGCAATTGGATTGACTTCATGCCAGATTTCAATTACAACTACGGTAAAAACACGGTTGTGGAAGGCTCTGGGAAATATCATTACGATTCAGATGCTGCAGTTCTTATCATGATAAATGATGATGTTTCAAAGAAACCTCAAGAGTGGACAGCTAAGTTTGCTGGTGATGCAATGGTTTTAGTTGGAACAAATTCTTATAATGATAATTCTATCCAAATGAAACTTGAGCGAGTTCCAGATTCCACATTTAATAGATAGATTTTAAGAACTTAGAAACAAACTTATTAAGGCTTACTTTTTAATCCCTCTTTGGTTTAACCAATTCCTATATTTATTTGCATTAATCGCATGACCGCTGTTATTGATTGCAAATGCATGGAGTCCGCTGTTATCAGGCTTGGCGCAGAAGAAAATATAATCATGTTTTTCAGGATCTAGTACAGCATCTATAGTGCCTATGTCCGGCATGAAGATAGGTCCAGGTGGTAGACCAGCATATTTGTAGGTATTGTATGGGGAATCAATTTCTAGATGTTTATTGAGTACTCTTCGTATTTCAAAATCACCAACTGCAAATACTACAGTTGGGTCAGCTTGTAATAGAATCCCTTTTCTTAATCTATTCAGATACACACCAGCAATCCGTGGCTTTTCAGCTTTTACCAATGTTTCTTTTTCTACTATGGACGCAAGTGTATATACTTGCTCCTTTGTCAGGTTTAATTTTTTTGCTTTTTCAAGCCTTGTGTCGTTCCAGAATTTATCCGTTTCTTTTTTCATTCGAGAAACAAGGTCTTCTTTAGAGGTATTCCAATAAGCCTCATACGTGTTGGGAGTAAACAGGCTTAATATATTATCTCTTGTCCTATCGTATTTATTTAAAGTCTCTGATGCTGTGATGTATTTCAAAAAACTTAATGAATCCAATTGCAAATTTCTTGTTATCCTGCCAGAAAGTTCTTCGATGGTTCTTAGGCTATTAAAAGTGATACTGACGGGATTCTGATTACCTGACCTGAGCTTAGAAATCAATTCTCTGTTGCTCCATCCGGCTTTAGCAGTAAACCTACCTGGTTTAATGTTTTTATCATATTTCATCCACTTTGCAACTTGCGCAAAGTTTTCTTTATCCAAAATAACTTCGTTGTTAAAGAGTTGCTCAGACAAAGTTTCAATATCAGACCCTTCGTCAATGGTGATTATATGTTCTGGCTTTGTGTTATTTACATTGGCCCCCCATATCTTACTGTAGACAACGAAGCCAACAAGGGAAGCAATAATTGCTAAAATCAGAAAGGTTAATAAAATTTTCTTCACGCTTAATACTGCTCTGAATCGTTAGGGAAATCTTTTGATTTAACATCTGAGACATACTGTTCAATTGCACCTTTGATATCATCATACAGGTTCAAATATCGTCTCAAAAATCTAGGGTTAAATTCTTTAGTAATACCAAGAAGATCATGAAGGACAAGAACCTGTCCATCTGTATGTTTACCACCACCAATTCCAATTGTAGGAATCCGAATATCCTCACTTACTTCTTTACCTAATTCAGCAGGAATCTTTTCCAGAACAATTCCAAAGCATCCTATTTTGTCAAGAAGTTTAGCATCACGTCTCAATTGTTTAGCCTCTGCTTCTTCTTTTGCGCGTACAGTATACGTTCCAAATTTATAAATAGACTGTGGAGTAAGTCCAAGATGTCCCATAACAGGAACACCAGCACTTATTATACGTTCAATACTTTCAGCTTCTTTTTCTCCACCTTCTAGCTTAACCGCGTGCGCACCTGATTCTTTCATAATGCGAATGGCAGAATGTAATGCGACTTCACTATTTCCTTGATAGGAACCAAAGGGTAAGTCAACAACAACTAAAGCTCTTTTAACACCACGCACCACTGACTGCGCATGATAAATCATCTGGTCTAAAGTTATGGGTAATGTGGTCTCATGTCCAGCGATTACATTTGATGCAGAATCACCCACTAAAATCACATCAATTTTAGCATCATCTACGATTGTCGCCATACTATAGTCGTAGGCCGTAAGCATAGAAATCTTCTCACCGGTATCTTTCATTTTTTGAAGTACGTGAGTAGTAACTCGTTTTACTTCCTTTTTTGCTGTTGACATAGCTATATTTTCAGTACGCAAGTTAAAATTAGTTTATCAAAGTTCAAGTGTAAATGTCTTTTAGAAGCTTACAAATAGCTATTTGATCAAGTATTTATTTGTATTTTCGTGCCATGAAATATTTACTTGCCTTAGTTTCTTGTATTCTGCTAATTTCTTGCGGGAATGAACTTGATTTAATTGAGGAAGGAAACGATATACCTGTAATATATGGACTGCTTTCCTCAATAGATACAGCTCAGTATATTAGAGTAGAAAAAGCATTTGCAGATGAGCTCATATCCGCTGTTGATTTAGCTAAAGATCCATCCCAATTATACTATAATAATCCAAGAGTCGCTTTGATCCATGAGGCAAGTGGTGCAGAATATATTTTTGAAGAGGTAGATGGAACTGCAGAAGGGTATCCTAGAGATGAAGGAGCATTTGCTTCTATTCCTAATACACTTTATAAAAAGCGTTCATCAGAGATGAATTTAGTTGAGGGTGATACATATAGATTAGAAGTCTTAAGAGATGATATAGACACGCCTGTGACTGCTTCGACGGTATTAACCATTGCTCCCAGAATAGTAAAACCTGGTTTGACGGGACTTCTTGATCTTGTGCCAAACAGTCAAACAATTATCCAATGGAGAGGCAATGAAACAATAGCATTGTATGATTTAGCTTTGAAGATAAAATTCTTTGAAAAAGACGAGAATATCCCTGGATCTTTATTTCAAGAACGGCAACTCATGTGGAATCTTACACAAGGATTAGTGGTTGTGCCAGATGTTGCAAATGTTGAACACGCATTTGATGGTATAAGTTTTTACAGTTTTATGGCTGGCCAATTGGAAGCAGGTGATAATTGGAGAAGAAATCTTTCTAACGTGGATATCGTGCTTTTAGGAGGAGGAGAAGAAATCCAAGACTATAGAAGTGTTGGTCTGGCGAATCTAGGCATTACTTCTTCACAAGATATTCCTACGTACACAAACCTATCTGAAGGGAAAGGAATATTTTCCTCTGTGACCAGAGTAATAAAGGAAGACGTACAGTTAACCTCGCGATCCATTGATTCCTTGAAGACGAATATTATTACTAGAAATCTAGGTTTTTAAACCTAATTCTGACTTTTTGTCATGTATTTTCTTCTTATTATAGGCCATATTTGCTAGGTTTGCGCCCTTTTGACTGTATAATGCCATTGGCACTAGAATTGACCTTCCAAAAGTATTAATTGAACTTAAAAGACTTAGAAATTATATTGATATGGGAAAAATAATAGGAATAGATCTAGGAACTACGAACTCATGTGTAGCTGTAATGGAAGGGAATGAGCCAGTTGTAATTCCAAATGATGAAGGAAGGAGAACAACACCTTCTGTTGTAGCCTTTTTAGATAACGGTGAACGTAAAGTAGGAGACCCTGCTAAGCGTCAAGCAATTACCAATCCTACAAGGACAATTGCGTCTATTAAACGATTTATGGGAAACCGATTTTCAGAGTGTGCAGCGGAAGTAAAGAGATCTGCATATAAAGTTTCTAAAGGAGATAACGACACTGTACGTATAGAAATAGAAGGAAGAAAATATACTCCACAGGAAATTTCTGCAATGGTCCTTCAGAAAATGAAGAAGACTGCTGAAGATTTTCTTGGTTCAGAAGTTACAGAAGCGGTTATTACTGTACCAGCTTACTTTAACGATTCACAGAGACAAGCGACTAAAGAAGCTGGAGAGATTGCTGGATTGAAAGTAAGAAGGATAATCAATGAGCCTACTGCAGCAGCGCTAGCATATGGCCTTGATAAGAAGAATAAAGATGTTACCATCGCCGTATACGATCTTGGTGGAGGAACATTCGATGTTTCTATATTGGAATTAGGAGATGGCGTATTCGAAGTAAAATCTACCAATGGTGATACGCACTTAGGTGGAGATGATTTCGATCAGGTAATCATAGATTGGTTGGCAGATTCATTCAAGGATCAAGAAGCAATAGATCTTAGAAAAGACCCTATGGCTCTTCAGAGATTAAAGGAAGCAGCTGAGAAAGCTAAGATTGAGTTGTCGTCTTCTACGGAGACGGAGATCAACCTACCTTATGTTACTGCTGTTGATGGCGTGCCTAAGCACTTGGTACTTAAGTTGTCTAGAGCTAAGTTCGAGCAACTGGCAGATGACTTAGTTGCACGTACTTTAAAGCCTTGTCAAGAAGCAATAAAAGATGCAGGCATAGGAAAAGATGAAATAGATGAAATCATACTTGTAGGTGGATCTACAAGAATTCCTAAAATTCAGGAAGCGGTAGAAAGTTTCTTCGGTAAGAAACCTAGCAAAGGGGTTAACCCAGATGAGGTTGTAGCCGTAGGTGCTGCTATCCAAGGAGGTGTATTAAGCGGAGATGTGCAAGATGTATTGTTGCTAGATGTTACGCCGTTGTCCCTAGGTATAGAGACTATGGGTGGCGTCTATGATGTTGTCATTGAAGCCAACTCTACCATTCCTACTAAGAAAAATAAAGTATATTCTACTGCGGCCGATAATCAACCATCAGTGGAAATACACATTCTACAAGGAGAAAGACCTATGGCCAGAGACAATCGAAGCGTAGGTAGATTCATCCTTGATGGAATTCCACCATCTCCTAGAGG
>CALCMJ010000039.1 GCA_937967615.1 uncultured Saprospiraceae bacterium | reverse complement strand
CTAGTTATTGCCCGCGCTATAATTAATGATCCTGAATTAATAATTGCAGATGAGCCTACAGGGAATCTTGATCAAGACTCTTCTGACGAAATAATTCAGCTAATTAAAAATCTTACTTCAAGGTATAAGACAGCAACAATATTTGCTACCCATGATAGGAGATTGCTGGAGAAATATCCAGCGAGAACTGTCTTGTGTGAAAACAATACTTTAAAAGAGTTATGAATTTACTCGCCTGAATGATCGCGGTTATCTATCATATTGTGGTAGACATTTCCAACATCCTCGTCTTCTTCAATTTTCTCTAGTAGCTTGTCAATTTCCGCCATTTGCTCTTCTGTCAATTCTTTATTGTTCGTAGGGATTCTATCAAAACCAGAAGAAATTATGTCATATCCATTGGCTTCAAGTCCTGATTGTAGGCTTCCAAAACTTTCAAAAGGACCATAGATCATTATTCCATCATCTTCGTGGAATACTTCCTCTGCCCCAAAGTCAATTAACTGTAATTCTAATTCTTCCACATCATCATGTCCTTCAGCATTTATCTTAAAGAAACTATTGTGATCAAACATAAAGGAAACAGAACCTGATGTTCCCATGGAGCCTCCATACTTATTAAAATAACTTCTAACGTTGGCGACTGTTCTTTGGTTATTGTCAGTTGTTGTTTCTACTATAATTGCTATTCCATGTGGCCCATATCCTTCAAAGACAACTTCCTTATAGTCTGAAGTATCCTTGTCTTTTGCTTTCTTTATAGCACGCTCAACAATATCCTTAGGCATATTTGCTGCTCGGCAGTTTTGCATCACTGCTCTTAGTTTAGAATTGGTATCAGGGTCTGTTCCACCTTCTTTAATAGCGATAACGATATCTTTTCCAAGGCGACTAAATACCTTAGCCATTTTGGCCCATCTCTTGAACTTACGCGCTTTCCTGAATTCAAATGCTCTTCCCATCTCGTGGTTTAAATTTTTGCAAAAATAGTGAATCTAGTTGATTCTACAAAAATCAGATTATTTGAGCATTTATATACGTGTCAGTTGCCTGGAATATCTGTCGTAGACAGAGTCATGTACTGAGGCAAAGTCGAAGGGAATGACCGCAGTGAACAACGGAGTATGTAAGGGAACGGCCTATTAAGAATTCCACTAGGAATTCTTAATAGGCGACACCCAAATCATCTTATTAATGATTCTAATTTGGCTTAGCTAATTCTAAGGCTTTTGCTACCTCAGTAACTGGGAGTTTACATACTTTATTTTGACAGACATAAATGAAGGTATCGTCATCTTGGAGTTTGTCTTTGAGTAAGGCAAGTGAGCCTTCTGTTTCACCGCCAAGTACAAATGAATTCCCTAAATAATCCGCATGCAATTTCTTTCTTTTTGATAAGGCATCTTTACCTAAAATCGCAATCTCGTATGGTGGATTTGCATGATCAAGATAGAGTTGTAACCAGTTAGAATAGAAGGCCGGCATCTGACTTGTTGAAATCTGACTATTCATGTTTTTCAACATCTGCTTTGACTTTTCTAAATAGCCAGGTTTGTATAGAAGTGTACCTAGATTAAATAAATTACGGGCCATCACAGAGTTAGAACCTGGGATTACGTTGTCAGCATACTCTGATCTTTTAGCGATAAGAGGTGGGTCTATACTGGATGTATAATTATACATTGTTGTTTCAGAATTGTAAAAATGTTTCTGAACATATTGCATCAAATCATTTGCTTTGTTCAGCCAATTTTCATTAAAAGTTGCTTGGTATAATGCAACGAATGCATCTATGGTAAGTGCGTAGTCATCTAAGAAGCCATTTATATTTGACTTGCCGTCTTTGAAATTTCGGTTTAATCTATTGTCTTTTTGTGTTTGGTTTTTTAAAATAAAGTTTGCGTTCTTTATTGCAGTCTCTAGGTATTCGTCATTTCCAAAAGCAAGATAAGCGTCCACATAGCCTTTGAGCATAAGTGCATTCCAAGAGGTAAGAATTTTATCATCTAAACCGGGACGAATGCGTTTTGAACGATGTTGAAATAGCTTTTGGTTAATCTCAGAAACATGTTTATTTGCTTCTTCTAGACTCATAGAAAAATCCTTAGCAACTTCTTTTAAGTCTTTAGTAACATGAAGGATGTTTACATGCTCCCAGTTTCCATTCTTCTTTGTGTTGTAATACTTGTGGTAGAATTTAGAAAGATTTTCATCTCCAATAATAGAGTCAATTTCACTTTGATGCCAGGTATAGAATTTACCTTCAACTCCCTCACTATCTGCATCTAATGCTGAATAGAATCCATGCTCTTTTGAGGTCATTTCCCGCTTAGTATATTCAAGAGTTTGCTCTACAATTTCTTTATACAATGGATTTTTAGTCTGACGATAAGTCTGACTGTACAAGCTTACAAGTTGTCCATTGTCATAGGTCATTTTTTCAAAGTGAGGAGCTATCCAGTACTTATCTGTGGAATACCTAGAAAAGCCTCCGCCTAACTGATCATAAATGCCACCTTGCGCCATCTTATCAAGCGTTGTCGTAACAGCTTCTAAGGCTTGGGCATCATTTGTTAGGTGATAATATTTTAATAAGAATTCATAGTTGTTCGGCATTGGGAATTTTGGTGCTCCTTGTCTTCCGCCTTCTTCGTAATCTATCAGACCTTTAAACACATTTGCAATCTGCGTCAATCCTCCTTTTGTAAAATCCATATCTGCAGAAACAACTTGCAGTTCGTCTGCGCTCTGGATTCCAAGTGTGATCTGCTCTGCTTGCGATATTAATTTTTCAGGGTCTTCAGCTTTAATTTTTATGAACTGTTCTAAAATATTTATCCATTGGTCTTTAGGGAAATACGTTCCCGCCCAAAATGGTTTTCCATCTGCTAATGCGAATGCATTTAATGGCCATCCTCCACGACCTGAAACTAAAGAGCAGGCAGTCATATACACATCGTCAACATCTGGTCTCTCTTCACGGTCTACTTTTATACAGACGAAATTGTCATTCATGATTTTTGCAACGGTGCTGTCTTCAAAGGATTCATGTTCCATGACATGACACCAGTGACAAGCGGAATATCCTACACTTACGATGAGTAATTTATCCTCGTCTTTTGCTTTTTGCAATGCCTCATCTCCCCATGGATACCAATTTACTGGATTGTGTGCATGTTGCAGAAGGTAGGGGGAGGTTTCATTAATGAGACTATTCGTATAGTTATGATCCATGTTTGAATTTGAAGAATGATTTGATTTGCAAGCAAATAAAGCGAAAATGGCTAAGAAAAAAATGTGGTGAGATTTCATCATAAGTATCAAATGTGCAGTAAAAGTACTGTGAATTTGGAGTTTTGTGAACTTATCTATTAAATAATGTTAAAGCTAATTGGACATATTTATATAATCCCTATATTAAGCTAAACAATACTAATAGCTTATGAGATGGCGAAGGTTTAATGGCGAACGCATTAACTTGGATATTAAAGACCAGGTAGAAGAGACACTGAAGAAGGAACATGCTTTAGGAAACAAATTAAAAGTATGTATAGGCTCAGACTCCCAAGTAAAAGGAAAAGTAATTGAATTTGCAACAGTGATTGTCTTTGTCAGGGAGAAAAAGGGAGGATTTATGTTTATTTCAAATGATTCTTTGACTAGAGAAGTGAGTGTGCGTGAACGTATGATAATGGAGGTTGCCAAATCAGTAGATGTTGCGTATTCTTTGTGTGATTTGCTGGATAAATATAAGATTGAATTAGAAGTGCACGCAGATATCAATACAGACCCCCATTTTGCCTCAAATACAGCATTGAAAGAAGCTATGGGCTATATTCTGGGAATGGGCTTTGTTTTTAAGGCCAAACCAGAGGCATTTGCGAGTTCTTCTTGTGCCGACAAAATGGTATAAATTCGGATTTCATAGCTATTTTTTCACAGAAATGCCGTTCTTTTGCGGTTACAATGACGAATCGTCAATTCTTAGTTAATAATTATTCAAATTATGATAAATAAATTAGTCGGATTATGCTGTGCTTTACTTTGCAGCAGTATTTGTTTTGGACAAATGAACAGTGTAGAATTCAAAGAATTCACATTGAATAACGGCTTACATGTTATTCTGCATCAGGATAAGTCAACACCTATTGTTGCAGTATCTGTGCTTTACCATGTAGGGTCGAAAAATGAAAAACCAGATAAAACTGGATTTGCACACTTTTTTGAGCACTTATTATTTGAAGGTTCAGAAAATATAGGAAGAGGAGAATTTGACAAGTATGTGGAAAAAGCAGGTGGAACATTGAATGCGAACACGAGCTATGATAGAACATACTATTATGAAATTCTACCATCTAACCAGTTGGCTCTGGGCTTATGGTTAGAGTCAGAAAGAATGTTGCATGCACGTGTAGACATTAAGGGAGTAGAAACTCAAAGAGAGGTTGTGAAGGAAGAAAGAAGACAAAGAATAGATAACCAACCTTACGGTACTATTTTGCAAGAGTCTATGATACGCGCATATAAGGAGCATCCTTACAAATGGCCAATCATAGGTTATATGGAGCATCTAAATGCTGCAGAGGAAGCAGATTACAAGCAGTTTTATGAAGACTTTTATGTGCCTAATAACGCAGTACTTTCTATTGCCGGAGATTTAGATTATGTAGAAGCAGAAGCTTTGATCAGAAAGTATTTTTCAGGGATACCAAAGGGAGTAAAGCCAATCTACAGGCCTTCAGTTGTAGAGCCCGCTTTAGTGGGAATTACAAAGGATACAATTTATGATAACATCCAGTTGCCTGCGGTTGTGCAAACTTTCAGAATTCCTGCACAAGGAACTTCAGATTTTTATGCAGTTTCTATGCTCAATACATTATTAAGTAGAGGGCAGAGTTCAAGAATGCATAAGGAGATAGTAGACAAACAACAGTCAGCGGTATTCGCTGGAAGTTTTGAACTTCCACTGGAAGATCCAGGAGTAACAATTGCGTATGGTATCTGTAATGCAGGAGTTGATCCAAGTATTTTAGAGGAGAATATGAACACAGAGATAAAGAAAGTGCAGAATGAACTTATATCAGAAGAAGAGTTTCAGAAATTGAGAAATCAAATGGAAAACGATTTTGTAAGTTCTAATTCTCGTATGGCGGGTATAGCAGAAAGCTTAGCAAATTATCATGTGTATTATGGAGAAGCTAATCTGATCAATAATGAATTAGATAGATTCTTAGCTGTAACAAAAGAAGACATTCAGAGAGTGGCAAACAAATATTACAATCTTGATAATAGAGTGGTATTGGTCTATTTACCAAAAACAGCAAAGCCATAATATTATTGAAACTAGATAAAAAGAATACAATGAAAAATATACTATTATATACTTTCTTCGCTGCTCTGATGTTTTCTTCTTGTTCCAAGAAAACGAATACAGTTGTAAGCGAAACAAAAAAAGAACTTAAAAAAACAATGACTGATCCTTCACTTGCGTGGAGGTCATCTGCTCCTGCTCCGGGCAAGGCTAGGTCAATAGACCTTGGGGAATATTTCACAACGGAATTGGACAATGGTCTAACGCTTATAGTTGTAGAGAATCACAAATTGCCAAGAGTATCATACAGTCTAAGTCTTAAGAATAATCAGATCTTAGAAAAAGATCAGGTAGGCTTTGTTTCTATGATGGGCGATTTATTAAGAACAGGAACAAAGACAAGGACAAAGCAAGAGATAGATGCGGCTATTGATTTTATAGGAGGAAGTTTGAATACAAGTGGATCTGGAATGTTTGGAAGTTCGCTTTCTAAGCATCAAGACAAGTTGTTAGACATAATGACAGATGTTTTATACAATCCAACATTCCCTGTTGAAGAATTTGAGAAAAATAAGAAGCAGTCCATCTCTGGAATACAAGCATCGAAAGCAGATCCCAGTGCAATGGCGGGGAATGTAGCTGCAGTTTTGAATTATGGAAAAAATCACCCATACGGTGAGATTCAGACAGAGAGGCATGTTGAAAACATCAGTTTAGATAACTGTAAAGCATATTTTAATAGTGTTTTCAGGCCGAATAATGCAACTCTAACAATCGTAGGAGATATTACACCTGCGGAGGCAGAAGCTAAGGTGAAGCAATATTTTGGGAATTGGGAAATGAAGAAAATTCCTAATGTTACTTATGATGAAGTAGCCGGACCTAAAAGCTCAAATGTTGCTTTTGTGAATAAGGATGGTGCAGTACAATCTGTGATAAGAATAACGTATCCAGTAAACATGAAGCCAGGTTCGCCGGATGCAATCCCAGCAAGTGTTATGAATTCCATATTAGGAGGGGGGATATTTTCAGGACGTCTAATGCAAAACTTAAGAGAAGATAAGGCGTTTACATATGGCGCAAGATCTAGTTTATCACCGAATAAACTTACGGGTAACTTTAATGCATCAGCTAGTGTGAGAAATGAAGTAACTGATAGTTCTATACATGAGTTTATGTATGAGCTGAACAGAATGATAACTGAAGATGTTTCTCAGGAAGATCTCCAGTTAACTAAAAACTCTCTTTCAGGAGGATTTGCGAGATCATTAGAGTCACCACAGACAATTGCAAGGTTTGCTAATAACATAGTGAGATATAACCTTCCAAAAGATTACTATGAAACATA
>CALCMJ010000038.1 GCA_937967615.1 uncultured Saprospiraceae bacterium | reverse complement strand
ATAGTTTCAGTAGGAGGGGGATTGCTGATTTGTTCTTGCTCGGGAAACGAGCAGTAAAATAAGCTAGCTACTGCGATAAGTGCAAAAACGACGATTAGTATTCTTTTCATCTTAGGTGTTTTATTGGTTTATTTTGCTGTTTCATAGTTGTCATCCCAGTTCTTAATCTTAGGCTCTCCAAGTTTGCCAACAGATTTGCCAACTATCATCGCAACCGTCGCATCGCCACTCACATTTATTACCGTCCTGCACATATCCAAAGGTCTGTCTACTGCAAATATTAATGCAAGTCCAACAGCAAGCATATCTTTTGGAAAGCCTATTGCTTCTAGAACAATTACAAGCATAACCATTCCGGCTCCCGGAACAGCGGCAGAACCTATGGATGCTAATAGCGCCGTAAGAACTATGGTAAGCTGATCACTAAATGTCAATTCAAAATTTAAAGCTTGGCAAATAAAGACAGCCGCAACAGCTTGATATAGACTCGTGCCGTCCATGTTAATTGTTGCGCCCACTGGGCAAACAAAACTCGTAACTTCTTTTTCTACTCCTAGGTGCTCTTCTACTCGTTCCATAGTCACTGGTAATGTGGCAGCACTTGAACTTGTTGAGAATGCTAGTAATTGTGCTGGACTAATGCCGCGTAAGAAAAAACCCGGTGATCTTCCTGTATAGAAAAAGACAACACAAAGATAAAAGACGATCATTAGTGATAATCCTAAGACTACGGTTAAGGCATACCATGCAAGTGCTTTAAATATATCTGGATTTGAAGTTTCTACAATAATAGATGCGAGCAGCGCAAAGACTGCATAGGGAGCAGTAAGCATTATTAGATCCACCATCTTTAAGACGACTTCGTTTAAACCATCAAAGAAGTCAACTAAAGGTTTTGCTTTTTTATCTCCAATTAAAAGCAGTGAAATTCCGAAGAGTACCGTAAAGAAAATCACCTGTAACATATTTCTATTGTTACCAGCAGCTGCAAAGAAATTCTGTGGAACCATGTCAACTAAAAATTGTAATGGACCTTTTGATTTTTGACTTTGAGCATTGTTTACTCTAGTCTCTGCATCTGACGCATAGGCACTAGATAATTCCTCCAAAGTTTCTTGGCCTATCATGTTACCTGGTTGGATTATATTTACAAGAGCAAGACCTATCGTGATGGCAATTATAGTCGTAGCTACATAAGTTACTATCGTTCTGCCGCCAATTCTGGAAAATTTAGAAATATCTTTTAAATCAGATATTCCCTTGATAAGAGAAGCAATGATTAATGGCATTGCTATCAACTTTAATAAGTTGATAAAAATGGTGCCTATAGGCTTGATCCAGTTAACTACAAATTCCTTACCTCCAAAATTAGAAATGAGCAAACCGAATACTATGCCGGCAATCATTCCTATTAGAATTTGCCAATGTAATGCAAGTTTTCTCATAAATTTTTAATTGAGAAATTAAGATACCAAATGTTTATAAACCCTACGGCAAAAACGTCCCTATTTTAAAGGGATTTTGTCGCTCTGATTATTTCTTTTTTGTGGGAGGGGCCGGGAAGACTTTCTAGCGTATAACCAATGGAGCTCAGCATGCGCTTAAACTTACCCTGAGCGCAATAAGTCACTAGCTGACCATTATTGCTCAATGCATCAAATAAGGGAATATGAATGGGCTCTGCCCATAGTTCTGCCTGGGTGCTAGGAGCAAACGCATCGTAGTAAATTAGGTCGTATGACTCTCGATGCACGAGATCTTCAATTTTTTGATTGAATTTTAAAAGCTTAAACTTTGGAGAAATAGAATGCATTTCCTCCCAAGGGCTGCCGTGCAGCTTTTCAAATAGATCTTTATGACCTAATGGATCTGTATAGTTTAATTTTAAAATCAGATGATCAGAAAGAGGATGTAGCTCTACAGCAGTATATTCTATTTTTATGTCCAGTCGGTCTGATTCAATGGCAGTTAGAAAAGCATTCAATCCAGTTCCAAACCCCATTTCAAAAATCCTAATTTTCTTTTTACCTGATAGATAAGCTTGATAAAGACCAGCTGAAATAAAAACTGTTATTGCTTCTTCAATGGCACCAAACTTAGAATGGTATGTGGCATTATATTGACTTGAAAAGACACTGTCAGATCCATCATTAGTGGATATAATATCCTGATCATTCAAGATTTAATTTAAGATATCTTCTGTGTCAGAAATAGAAATATCTAAATGGGAATTATCATAAATTGCTTCACCTTTTCGTATTACAACTATCTGTGGCGATTCATGATGTACATTAAATCTGCTAGCGATTTCATTAGATAAAGATCTATACGCAAGTAGGTCAAGAAAATAGAAATCTACAGTATTTGTATCTATCTGCCAAGGGCTTTCTAATCGCATTCTTGCGGCCATGCTGATAGGGCACGTCGTACTGTGTTTGAAAATGACTACGTCTTTGCTTACGGAGTCTTCTACAATCTTATCTAGTTGATTTTTATCTGTTAGAGATATCCAGTTCAAGATGGGTCTACTTAATAAAAGGCAATGTGATACTTACAGGTGCTTTTAGATCGTATGGGCATCCGTATCCTTTTTTTCCACACGAACTGAGTGTACTAAGGAGTATAAGTAGGATAAAACTTTTTGCGAGGGTTTTTAATATTGTATTTTTCATTTTCTAGGCTGTTATCTTCAGGAATACAAACGTAGTTAAATTCCTAAATATTATTCTCAAATTGTTTTTCTTATGCTTCTTTGACGTATTAGTTGTAAGAAGACACATCTTATTCACAAATTCTTAACTGATTTGATCGCAATTGTCGTACCATTCGCAAAAATGTTTCGTTTTTCAGCTATATCTAGACCTTTCTGGCAGAATAAAAGTGCAGTTTTCATAGATTTGCGTACAAATTGTGACTATGTCAAGAATAATTAATTTGAGAGATGCCCTAGGAGAGGCTTTAGATGAAGAAATGGCGAGAGATGAGCTTGTTTTCCTGATGGGAGAGGAGGTAGCAGAATATAACGGAGCTTACAAGGTAAGTAAGGGATTACTTGACAAATACGGCCCTAAGCGGGTAATAGATACGCCTATCGCTGAATTAGGATTTGCAGGTATTGGAGTAGGTGCGGCAATGAACGGTCTGAGGCCAGTCGTTGAATTTATGACTTGGAATTTTGCCGTTTTGGCTTTTGACCAGATTGTTAATAATGCAGCTAAAACCTTATCACAAAGTGGTGGTCAGTTTAACTGTCCTATCGTCTTTAGAGGCCCTTCAGGCTCAGCAGGACAATTAGCCCAACAACATTCCCAAACATTTGAAGCTTGGTTAGCTAACTGTCCCGGACTCAAAGTAATATCATGCATAGATCCAGCTGATGCTAAAGGTCTCCTGAAATCAGCAATAAGAGATGATGATCCCATCTGTATCATGGAAAGCGAACAATTATATGGCCACAAAGGCGAGGTGCCAGAAGGTGATATATTAGTGCCTATTGGTAAGGCAAAAGTGCTAAGAGAAGGCACTGATGTCACTATAGTTTCATTTAATAAAATGATTCTCGTTGCAGAAAAAGCAGCTGATGAATTAGCAAAAGAAGGCATCTCTGCAGAGGTGATAGATTTGAGAACAATACGTCCTCTGGATCACCATACCTTAGTGGAGTCAGTAAAGAAAACAAATCGTATGGTAGTCGTAGACGAGTCATGGCCATTCGCTGGTATCTCTTCTGAGATAGCTTACGAAATTCAGAAGTATGCTTTTGATTACCTAGACGCGCCTGTTACTCGAGTAAATTCTGCTGACACAAATCTACCGTATGCGCAAGTTTTTGTTGATGAGTATTTACCTAATCCTGAGCGTGTAATTAAAGCCGTCAAAGAGGTTAGCTACAGGTAATAGCAAATTATTAATATCGTACTAGGTTTAAGAAAATTGAAATCAGCTTAAAAGAATTTGGGTGTGACCCAGGTCCTTCGTTTCACTCAGGACATAATTCAGTACAAGTCCTTCATTATGGGTCGTTCCCTTCCAGGCTCACTGTACGTTCGGCCCTCCGGTCTGCCTGCGGCACCTTCCAGGCAACTCACACGGGTTGCAAAAGAATATCTAGCTACACATTAAACCTAAAATGCATAATGTCTCCATCAGTTACAATATACTCCTTGCCTTCAACACCCATTTTCCCTGCATCCTTAACAGCGCTTTCTGATCCTAGGCTCACAAAGTCATTATACTTTATAACCTCAGCTCTGATGAAGCCCTTTTCAAAATCCGTATGGATTACACCAGCAGCTTGTGGCGCAGTTGATCCGCTTAAAACAGTCCATGCCCTGACCTCTTTCTCACCAGCTGTAAAGTATGTAATTAGATTTAACAAAGTATATGCTGCTCTAGTCACACGGAAAACGCCTGGTTCTTTAAGACCCATCTCTTGGACAAACTCCATTTTTTCTTCTAGGGTTTCTAGTTCGGCAATGTCAGCTTCTATGGCAGCACTGATGCGTATCGTTTCAGCAGATTCGTCTTTTACTAATTCCTCAAATTTATTCGTAAAATCATTTCCGTTGATGACAGAGTTCTCATCTACATTGCATATGTAAAGGATAGGTTTGTCCGTTAAAAGAAAAAGTTGTTTAAAGAACGGACTGTCTTCCTTTGACCTTTCTAAAGATCTGGCAGGTTTACCTTGTTCTAAATGTTTGATAATTGCTTCTGTTAATTCTACATTTCTGACATCCTCTTTGTTATTCGTCTTCGCTGCTTTTTTATATTTATCCAATCGCTTTTCTAAGCCATCAAGATCTTTAAGAATTAACTCGGTATCTATTATTTCCTTATCTCTGACTGGATCAACAGATCCATCCACATGGACCACGTTGTCATCTTGGAAGCAACGCACTACATGTAGAATGGCATCCACCTCACGTATATTTGATAGGAATTGATTTCCCAGACCTTCTCCCTTGCTCGCTCCTTTGATCAGTCCAGCAATATCTACGATCTCTACGGTTGTGGGCTGTACTTTTTGTGGATTTACTAGTTCTGCTAGTTTGTCTAATCTTGCATCGGGTACTGTAATGATTCCTATATTAGGATCCTTAGTGGCAAAAGGATAATTTGCAGCTAACGCCTTTGCTGACGTGAGCGCATTAAATAGAGTTGATTTTCCAACATTTGGTAATCCTACTATTCCACATTGTAAAGCCATAATTTCTTTCTTTAAGGCGGCAAAGATAGTCAAGTATGTCAAATAATTGGATTGTTATGTGAGAAGCTGCATTTCGCTGTAATATTAATTTAAAGTCCATAAATCTTACTTTATTGCATCTCTTCCGTAATTTGAAATCAAATGAATAAGAAGCTTATTTTAAAACAACGTCCATCTGGGATGCCTACTGCAGATTGCTGGGAATTACTTGATGAAGAGATTCCTCAGCTTACCAAGGGTGAAATCCTCATTGAAACCCATTATGTCTCATTAGACCCTGCCATGCGCGGCTGGATGAACGATGTAAGATCCTATATTGAACCCATAGCAATTAATGATGTCATGCGTGCGGGTACTATTGGAAAAGTGATTGAGACAAATGGGAGTTCTGAGTTCAAAGTGGGAGATGTGTTAACAGGAATGGGCGGGGTACAAAAATATGTACGTAGTACTGGTAAAGGTTTTTTTAAAGTGGACACTTCACTGGCACCTATGATAAAGTATATTTCTATTTTGGGTATGCCGGGGATGACCGCCTACTTTGGAATATTGGATGTAGGAAAGATTAAAGAAGGTGATATCGTTTTAGTATCAGGAGCAGCTGGAGCAGTGGGCAGCATCGTTGGACAAATCGCCAAAATAAAAGGATGTCACGTTGTTGGACTTGCAGGAGGTGCAGAGAAATGTAATTATGTGAAAAATGAACTGGGCTTTGATGCATGTATAAATTACAAAGAGGGAAGTCTATATCGTTCAGTCAAAGAATTCTGTCCTAAAGGAGTAGATGTTTACTTTGATAACGTGGGAGGAGAAATCTTAGATGTTGCTTTGGCTTCATTGCGGAGGCATGCAAGGGTGGTAATATGCGGAGCGATTTCTCAATATAACAACAGTAAAATAAAAGGACCTGATAATTATTTATCGCTATTAGTAAATAGAGCTAGCATGGAAGGTATGGTCGTTTTTGATTACGCGGATAGATATATGGAAGCAGGAATGCAAATGGGTATGTGGATGATGGAAGGAAAACTCAAAACCGAAGAAGATGTATACGATGGCATTGAAAATTTCTTTCCTACATTTATGCGATTGTTTTCTGGAGAAAAAAGAGGAAAACTTGTACTTAAAATTAAAATGGATGAATAGAGTATTGCAACTACAAACTAAGTTAAAAGCTAAACCATTTGGAATGGCTATCTTCTCTAGAATTTTAGCAAGAATGGCTCCATATTTCAAAACGATCAAGCCTAGAGTAATAGAGCTTCGTCCTAATTATATGAAGGCATCTATGCAGAAGAGAAGGGCAGTACACAATCATCTAAAAACTGTTCATGCAATTGCTTCTTGTAATCTCTGCGAATTTACCGCTGGAATTTGTATGGAAGCATCCATACCTAAACACCGCAGATGGATACCTGTAGGAATGGAGGTGGCTTATCTCAAAAAAGCAAATACAGATCTGACAGCAGTATGCGACTTATCTGATGTAAACTGGGATACTTGCGACCACGTCAAATGTGATGTTTCGGTAAAAGACACTGAAGGGATAGAGGTAGTAAAAGCTGTAATAACTATGAAAGTATCAGATAAGAAAAAACAATAAATATCCTACTCATCCAAATCTAAAAATTCCATAATCTGATCCCATTTAAAATCTTCTATCTCTCTGCGCTCTCTTTTAGTCGGTCGTCCTGCTCCTTTTTCACGAACTTCATTTCTTGCTTTCCCTACAAACCAACTTTTAAATTTATTAAGCTCTTCCTCGGAAGTTATGTTTTCATAACAAGGAGCTGCGAGTACAGCTGATACTCTTGTTTTTATAATATCCTTGACAATGAATTCGAAATTGTATCCTCCCTTATGTACTTTGATGAGATCTTCTCTAGAAATTAATTGGGATGCTTTTACATTCCTTTCATTCATTTTTACATTGCCTCCTTTACAAGCTTTTGCAGCAAGCGATCTAGACTTAAAAATACGTACAGTCCAAAGCCACTTGTCTACTCTTGTTTTGTCAGCCATACAACTTAAATGTTTCTATAAGAAGGATCAGAAAAATCAGGTTTGGTTTCTAAAACAGGAAGTTCTAAATCTAGTGTATTGAGTGCCGCTAATACTTCTTTTGCGATAAAGTAGTTTCTATACCAACGTTGATCCACAGGAGCTATTATCCAAGGGATTTCTGAGCGATTAATTGCATCCTCATAGCAAAATCTATACTTGTCCCAAAGTTTACGTTCTTCCCAGTCACCATCATTATGCTTCCAATTTCTAGAAGGGTCATCTATACGTTCTTGCAGTTTTTCTAATTGTCTTTCCTTAGATAAGTGTAAGTAGAATTTTAGAATTGTTGTGTTGTTGTCATACTGAACTAATCGTTCTAATGCATTAATTGATTCAATGCGTTTGATTGCGTGATCTTCACTTATCCATTGATGCACTCTCTGGATTAAAACATCTTCGTAATGCGATCTTATAAAAACTTTAACTTCGCCTTTTTCCGGCATTTCTTTGTGAATCCTCCATAAGAAATCATGTGCAAATTCTTCTTCTGTTGGCTTCTTATAAGAAACAGTATTAACATGAGATTGTGAACATCCACCAAAAACTCGCTTTGTAGCACCATCCTTGCCACTACTATCCATACCCTGAAATACGACTAAGAGGCTATGCTTTTTTTGTGCCTTAAGGATGACTACCTTTCTACCTATCTCTGCTGCAATCTTTCTTCGTTCCTTATCAATTTCAGTCTTATTTAAACCTTCTGGCGCTCTAGTGCTTATTTCGCTTAATTTTATCATATTCATTTATTAGAAGAATAAATATAGTATATGATTCTAAGCTTTTACAATAAGAAATAGAGAATGATAATATAGATGCATTAAAAAAACATGATCGCTTTCAAATGCACCATTATTATCATGCAATATGCAGCCTTGTACTAGCCATTAAAATCGTTTGGATATTCCAAGATTTAATTTGACTCCAGTAGGGAGTCCTTGTCCCCAATCAGAAAATATGGAATTGTAAAGATTCATTGTTTTACTAATACTGCTAGTAATAAAAATCCCATTTCCCACAGAATAAGATAGTCCTAGAGGAATTTCTATATTTAATGTTGAAAAATCTCTGAGGATATCAGGACGAATGAAACCATTTTTATAGAAGTTTTTTTCATATACTACGTCAAATCCTGTATGTAATTCAAACTTATCATATTTTAATAAAATGTGCCTGAGACCAAGACTTGCTTGAATAGTTCTGGTATAGCCTGCATTTCCACCAATTGTGAAACGCAAAGCGTTCTTTGGATTTAAAAAACGTTTATAAACGAGCTGGCTGTTCAGTCCTGAATAGTCTGAATAATTTAGGTTGATACCAATTTCATTATTAGACTGATTTTCTAATTGTTCTTGAGAGAACATAGCAAGGGGTAGACACAAGAGTGCCAAAAGAATTAATCTATACATTAGTTGTTGTTTATTGTTTAGTAATAAAAACAAGAGGATAACGACATGAGATCAGATGTGTGATAGCTCTTCTATTTTTTTAACAATGATTTAAGAAAGCTGACTTTTCCTGAAAGTAGCCTTGCCTAAAATCTCAAGTTATATTCCTTAATTTTTCTCGTGCAAGAACCATAACTTTCTTCGATAAAAATAAAGTGGCGAACATGGTAGGTATTGCCATTAAAGCAAATGCAGTATCTATTAAATTTAGCATGGCATTTAACGAAGTGACCGCTCCCATAATTATACTCGCGATGTAAAAATAATTATAGTAGTGCTTATTGTGTTCTCCAAAAATGAATGACATACACTTACTCCCGTAATAAGAATAGGAGAAAAGTGAGGATATACTAAACACCGCAATGCATATGAGTAAAACATAATTTCCCACACCACCCATAGACTGACTGAAGGCCTGTGCCGTTAAGCTAACACCATTTTGATCTGTAGTTTGCCAGACACCTGTTACTAGGATTGCTAAAGCAGTAAGCGTACAAATGATTAGAGTGTCTATTGCAGGTCCTAACATAGCCACTAATCCTTCTTTAATAGGGTCAGAAGTTTTTGCGGCGCCATGTGCTAAGGGCGCTGTCCCAATTCCTGCCTCATTAGAAAAAGCACCTCTTCGTATTCCTAAAACGATTAAACCACCTAAAGCACCTCCAAACATAGCATCTCCCTTAAAGTAATTTGCCGCAAACGCATCAGTAAATATCAATTTGAAGTAATGTGGTACTTGTTCAATATTTAAAAACAATATAAAGAGAACACTTGCAAAATATAAAACAACCATTAATGGAACTAGTGTCGCTGCTGTTTTACTGATTCGCTTTAAACCTCCAAGGATTACAATAGAAGTTATTAAGGAAAGTATCAGGCCAAAAGTTAAATCTGAAGTAAAGCCTGTCTGAATTCCGTTAGGGATTAAAAGTATGTCTCTTACAGCTTGGTTAAGTTGGTTTACGTTGAAAACGGGCAAGGCACCCAGTAAGCCAAAGAAACTAAAAAACATGGCTAAAGGTTTCCAATTCTTTCCCATCCCATTCATGATAAAATACATAGGGCCTCCCTGCAAGTTTCCTTTAGAATCTTTACCTCTATACATTATGGCCAAAGAACAAGTATAGAATTTTGTACACATGCCAATTATTCCGCTTACCCACATCCAAAACACTGCGCCAGGTCCTCCAAGTGAAATAGCAACAGCAACTCCTGCAATGTTTCCCATACCTATGGTTGCTGAAAGTGCAGTGGTTAACGCTTGGAAATGAGATATCTCTCCTGGATCATCTGGATTGTCATATTTCCCTCTTGTTATATTAATAGCTCGTTTGATGTATCGGAAGGGTAGAAAGCGTGATTGGATGAATAAGTAGAGACCTCCACCTATCAGTAAAACTAATAATGGTAGACCCCAAACAAAGGAGGCCAGATCTGCAAGCAAATTATCTACTCTTTGCATGCATTTAAGATATCAAATTAATTGCACCGAATGGAATCAATGTTGCCTCAATATCATTCGTTCATAATAAAAGCAGGCTAAGCAACAATTTGCCTAGCCTGCAATCAAAAAACATCTTACAAAAAGGGCGTTTAAGCATCCTTATTAAATCATAGACCTAATAAGTGGGTTTAAACACTTGAGAACAAACACTAAACTATTCCGCAAAACTCAACTGCGGAAACATTTGTTTCATGCTTACTAACTATTAATATGATATGAAGAGAAAAGGTTACCTGAATTACGTAAGAAAATTATACCATCATTTTCTTTCTTTTGACTAGATAGGTTTCTAGGATAGAATGGAATCCTTTGTGTATATCCGTTTCTATGTAATCTATCCTGTACTGAAGGCATTTTTGGCGAAGATCTTCTCTGAGTTTTACAACTTTTTCTTTGTAAAGATCTTGGAGTTGGTTGGATTGTAATTTTATTTCTTCGCCAGACTCCATGTCCACAAACAAGTAGGGTCTATTTTCAAACTCAAAATTAATTTCGAGTGATTCATCAACAACATGGAAAAGAACAACTTCATGTTTATTATACTTGAGATGCTGCAAAGCGGCAAAAATATCATCTTGCTGATCTTTGTTCTCAAACATGTCACTAAAAATAATTACTAGGGAACGTTTATGGATACGTTCAGCTACCGCATGTAAAGTCTCTGCAGCTGCTGTTGATTTTTTTAATGTGTCATCAGCCAGCAATTTCTCTAAATACGTGAGGAGAAGTCTATAGTGGGTTGTACTGGATTTTGCTTTGCTATGCATTTGGAGTGTGTCTTCAAATAGACTAAGTCCAAATGCATCTCTTTGCTTTCTGAGTAGATTCATGAGGGAAGCAGCAGCAAGAGAGGAAAACTGTAATTTATTGATTTCACCTTCTTTCCTATCTTTTGGGAAGTACATAGAAGAAGATGTATCAACCACTATCTGACACCTTAAATTTGTTTCTTCTTCGTATTTCTTAGTAAATAGCTTATTCGTTCTAGCGTAGACTTTCCAATCTATATTTTTTGTCGATTCTCCTTGATTATATAAACGGTGTTCCGCAAATTCTACTGAAAAGCCATGGAAGGGGCTTTTATGAAGACCTATAATAAATCCTTCTACGACTTGTTTAGCCAAGAGTTCTAGATTCTCTAGTTTTTTAAGATCATATTTTTGTAGAAAACTCATCTAAACGATTTGTTGTAAAGGTAGAAAATAAAAAACCCTTAACCGAATACGACCAAGGGCTTCATTCAAATATATTGATATTCTAAATGTGAGCTTCAATTTTTTGTGTCAATGCAGCTTTAGTTGTTGCACCTACATGCTTATCTACTACTTCTCCATTTTTGATAAATAGAATAGTAGGGATGCTTCTGACACCATATTTCATGGAAACTTCTTGGTTGTGGTCAACGTTTAATTTTCCAATATTTGCCTTTCCATCATATTCTTTCGCAAGATCTTCAATGATAGGAGTGACAAGTCTGCAAGGACCGCACCATTCTGCCCAAAAGTCAACAACTGATAATTTGTCACCTTCTAAAGCAACATCCTTGAAATTAGTGTCTGTAAATTCAAAAGCCATGTGAGTAATTTTATTTTTGATTAATTAATTAATAGCATAACATTGTCTCGCTAAAATAAGTTGCACAAATACACAAGAAAGGTAACGCTCAAGACATTCGAATAGTTTATATATTAGTGATTATTATTAAAAAAATATTACCCGGGATTGGAATTTTGACTCTTGGTGCTGTTATGATTGCAGTATTTAAGGCGTTCCCTAGTGTTACAGACGCCTTATATACCAATGGTATTTTTACTATCCTCCGCGTAATTTATGATTTTACTATAGGCTATATTCCTTTCGCCTTCATCTATATTGTCTTCCCTGTGCTTATTTACTTTTTACTTAGAACTGCAATTGAGAAGATCAGAAAAGAAGGATTGCTTCTTTTACTTGCATCACTTTTTAATTTTATTGCAATATTTTTCTTTCTGTTTTATTTGTTTTGGGGCTTTAATTATTATGCCAGTTCCGTCAGTGAAAGAATGGAATTACATAATTTAAAATTAAATGGCGAATATCTTAAATCTGAGTTGTCCACTCAATATGATGTACTGATTGAAAAACGCTTACTACTTTCAATTGATAGTATTTTAGTAATTCCAATAGATAAGCGGAAGCAAGAAAAAGGAATAAGGAATGCATTAGAGTCAGTATTAGCTCAGTTAAAATATTCTACAAAGGGAAGGGTCAGAGTTCGTGAACTCATACCCGGTATTCTTATGCGCTTACGCACTTCCGGTATATATATCCCTTATGTATTTGAAGGGCACTTTGATAGTAGTATTCATCCATTGCAATGGAACAACACACTAGCTCACGAAATGGCACATGGTTATGGAGTCACTGACGAAGGAGAATGTAATTTTCTTGCCTACTTAGTATGTTCCAAAATTGATGATGTCTATATTCAATATTCTGCAGAGATGTCGTACTATAGATATTTAGCCAGAGCAGTCATTCGCTATGATGGAGAGTATTATAATAGTTTTCGAGAAGGATTGGACTTCAGAATTTTATCTGATTTGGATCAAATAAATGTTTACCTGAATAAATATAAGGAGTTGATGCCTATAGCGAGAGATAAGATTTACGACAACTATTTAAAGGCACATGGAGTAGAGGACGGTATAGTTTCTTATGACCGAATGGTTGAACTAATTGCTGCATACAGAGCAAAACAATAGTTATTCCTCTTCTTCAAATTCACTTTCTATAGTCCTCAGTTTTTTATTACAAAATTCCAACAGTTCTTTGGCTCTATTGACCTTGCTTTTGAGTTTGTCAATGCTTACGTTCTCGTCTTCTAAATCTCGGAGGATTGCATTTAGTTCTTTGACTGCTTGTTCATATCCTTTAGGAACTCCCTTACTCATGTATTTTTGTTTTTATTTCTCCATCGTAATAATGCACCGTGAGTAACTCTTTAACGTTTGCATCTTTTTTTAAGCTTACAATTTTACTGTTCTGCGTTGTGTAACTAAAACCTCGTTTTAGGACACTGTTTAGATCGTAACTTTTTAAAACTTTCTCAACCATATTTAGGTAGGATTTTTGGCTTGTAAAACTTGCCTTCACTAAGGTTCTGATTTGACTTGATGCTAAAATGAGCTGTGATCGTTCAGTTTGCATTTTAGTTTTGATCACTGTGTTTAAGAATCCTTCTGTGGCATCAAGGTGTCTTCTCTGCTCCTGAATGATGTTTGTACTGAGGTATTCTATGTCTGAGAAAATACCAAGCAGATTTGACTCAAACTCCATGAGATTGTCTATTAAAAAACTGGCGACAGCTGTTGGAGTTTTAAGCGAAGTATGGGATACAATATCCGTGATTGTATTGTCTATCTCATGTCCTATACCTGAGATCACTGGAAGGCTCATTTTCGTGATTTGATGAGCTATTTCGTACGAATCAAATGCCGCAAGATCCATTTTGGACCCGCCTCCTCGAATGATAACGACACAATCATACTTGGACTTGTTTTCTTCAATTAACTCCAATGAGCTTACAATTTCAGCCTCTGCTTTCTGGCCTTGTACAGCAGAATCAAAAAGGCTCAGACTATACATGTAACCGTATTGGTTGTTTTCTAATTGGACAATAAAATCTTTAAGCCCCGCTGCTTTTTTGGAACTTACGATTGCAATGTTTTGATTTACCAAATTGAGTGTTAGCTGTTCATTGTTTTCAAGAACACCAGCTGCTTTGAGTTTCTCATAGGTTTTTCTCTTAGTGAGTTCATGTTGACCTAAGGTGTATTCAGCATCAATATCTTCAATCACTAATTTTAATCCATATTGTTCATGAAATTCTATTTGGACTTTAATCTTAACCTCACTACCTGCCTGAAGAACAGAATTAAAAAGATCGCCTAATTTTTTTTTAATAAACAAACCAGACTTATACCAAATTGCGGCTGAACTTTTGGCAATCACATTTCCAGTAAGCTCATCTTTCTCTATGAGCTCCAAATAATAATTACCTCTTGTTTCATTAAGCTGGGAAATCTCGCATTTGATCCATACAGGCTCTTCAAAGTTCAGAGCCATGACTCGTTTTATATATTCATTGAGTTCGTATAGTGAGAATGCTTTCAAATGTATAATTGATGATTTACGTAAAATTAAAAAAGGTGCATCGAAATGCACCTTTTTTAATTTTTATATTTTATATAATCTTATTCGCCTCCCCATAATGCATTCACATCTAGAGAAATTGTGATCTTTCCACATTGCTCTCTAGGTGCTTTAAAGTCTGGTTCAACTTTGTATCCATACAAGGCATCCATAACTGATTTCATTTTAGATCTGGTGATAATTGCAGTTGTTTCATCTGAAATTTCAACATAGGTAACATTACCTGGTCTTGCCACACAAAATTTAGCGACAATCTTCTTACCTTTTTGATTGTCAAAACCTACGTCAAGGACTGCCTTTATATTTCTGTAAATAACTCTTCTTCCAAAGACTCCATTTCCAGAATCATCATATTCTCCTTCTCCAGAGCCACCAGTTCCTATTCCACTGTCTCCATCATCTCCTTTGCTGTCTTTTCCTTTACCAGTTCCTGTACTCCCTTTTCCTGTGCCTTCTTTCGTTCCATCTGTCTTAGATGGAGTCCCCGTATCTGTGGTTGATGTTTCTGAGCTTTTAGAAGTAGACTTTGAAGTCGTAGGCTTTGGTTTACTAGGCTGATCAACACGTTTAGGAGCTGGTTTTACTTTTTCAGGTACAACTTCTGGCTCTGGTTCATCTATTTCTACCTCTTCCTCAACGGCAACAACTTCAGGTTCTGGTTCTTCTATAGTTGTTTCAGATATAATGGGAGTAGTTGGCTTAGGAGGTGTCTTTACAACTTCTGGTTGCTTCACCTCTGGCGTAGGCACTTCTACTTCCTTTATTTCAGGTTTCGGTACTTCTGGGATTGCTTCTTGTTTCTCTCTTTTCGCACCTTCAGTAGATTCTGATTTAGTGCTATTAGAGGCTTTATCAAAAGTAAAGTCAATCTGCTGGAAGTTAACAGCAATCTCATATTCCTTTTCCTCAGCTTGATTTTGAGGGCAGCCTAAGAAAAAAGCTAATGCAAGTACCCCAAGGTGGATACCTAACGAGGTTTTCATTTTCTTTTGCTGTATTTCTTTGTCCTGTTGGTTATGTATATTCATAGTCCTTGTTTAATATAGTAAAGACGATGTTCCTTCAATTTATGTGTTAAGAAGGATTTAAAATTGAAATTATTTTCCGAGAAAAAGAATCCTGAAATATAAACTCTGTTTTACAGCATTTTATTTTCAAACTCCGGCGGTATCTTTTTTCCTAGTTTCAGGACCAAAAGTACAAGGATTCCCATAGAAATCAATAGAATTAACAAACAAACCAACCAGCCACCTCCTAAGATTGTAGCAACAGTAATTCCTATTATGCTGACTAAACCTACTGTAAGCGCATATGGAAGCTGAGTTTTTACATGATCAATGTGGTTACAATCTGTTGCCAAAGAGGTCAAAATAGTTGTATCTGATATAGGAGAACAGTGGTCGCCTAAGACACTTGCTGCTAAAACGGTAGAAATTGAGCATAGTAGAATCTCAAAGCTGGCTTCTGGAGAAAATCCATATGAATTACAAATTGCCCATGTTGTAGGTATTGCAATAGGATAGAGTATAGCCATAGTGCTCCAGCTGGAGCCAGTAGAAAATGCAATTGCCGCAGACAGTATAAATATCAATCCAGGTACCGCATAGGGATGAATATTGTCTTGCAATGCTGAACTTAAGAAGTCTGCAGTATGTAATTGGTCTGTTGTGATTGCTAAAGCCCACGCAAGTGTAAGTATAATAATAGCTGGAAGCATAGTTTTAAAACCTGTCACCATCCAATGCATTGTTTCAAATAAGCTCATTATCTTTCCTGCAATGGTCATAATTAAAGCCACTATAACTCCTGAAAGGGAAGACCAAAGAAGAGCTGTATAGCTATCTGATGCACCTATCAAGCTACCTAATTTATTGAAAAAACCTGATGACACATCACCTGATAAACTTGTCATGTTTGCCCAAGTATAAGACCAGCTGTAGGGAATTCCGTTGTTGAGCTCTCTTAAACTGCCATTAACACTCTCAAATCCTGTATGTAGTAAACCGTAAATTGTTACCAATATCACAGTCAAGATTGGAATGACAGCGTATTGCCATTTGTTAGGGGCATTTTTTACGGGTGAAAGATCTTCCATGTCAGGCTCATCTTCCTCCTCCGTTCTGGCGGGAGATACTTGACCTGTACTTCTAGCTCTAAGCTCTGCATTAAACATCTTGCCGTAATCTCTTCTAGTATAGATGATTACAAGAATAAAGAATAAGGTAAGTACAGGATAATAAGCGTATTTCAATGATTGTAAAAAGATAGCATAGGGCGTCATTTCATTTGCCATTTCAATCTTTGCCATCCCGTCACCAATATATCCAAGTTCTGCGCCTATCCATGTTGTAATAAACGCAATGGCAGATACGGGTGCAGCAGTGCTGTCTACGATATAAGCTAATTTCTCTCTACTGATTCTAAATTTATCCGTTGCTGATCGCATTGTGTTTCCTACAATCAGTGTATTCGCATAATCATCAAAGAAGATTGCGATACCTAACAGCCAAGTAACAAATTGGGTAGATCTCGCAGTTTTTGCATATTTGGAAAGTGAATTGACAACTCCTGCCATGCCTCCATTTTTTGAAATTATTGCGACAAGACCACCAATTAGTAAAGAGAATACAATTACCGAAATATGACCGGAATCCTGAAGTGAACTCGTAATATACTCTGAGACGACCTTCCAAAAAGATTCTACCCAGTAAAAGAAAGAAGTCCAACGCATTCCGCCTGCAATAAAAGCTCCTGACCAAATCCCTAAAAATAAAGAGACTGTAACCTCTTTAAATACTAGAGCAAAAAGGATAGCAATTAATGGTGGTAAAAGTGATAACCAAAGTGGGATATGTTTTGATCTACTTTTGTCTTTTTTACTGAAGTGGTATAATTTATTAGAATCACTAGATTGGACATAATACAATCCACCTTTTTTATCTGTATCTATACTAAGTTCTGCTCTGCCGTTTAAAAAGCGTAAATCTTTCGTCTCATCATTCACTTTAATTTTAGAAACGCCATTGGCACTGTTACTAAGGACGACGAAACCACCAGATTCTGCTAGAATCTCGAAATTTTTTAGGGCCACTTCTTGTTCAATAGTATTAACTTGTATGCTATCTTCAATGGCTTGGGCTAAAAGACCATTGGTCAACGACAGTATGCAGATAAAAAGTAGAAGTTTTTTCATTTGGTGCTATTGGCTCAGATTACAGTCGTTAAATTAGCAAATAAATCTAAATAGGATATATGCGTATTATTTACTTAAGTACTTTATTAACGTTCATGAGTTTCATTTGCTACAGTCAAGACAACTCCTTTTTTACATGTCCTGTTACTAATTCGGATGGCAAGCTTTTGTCAAACCCATTTGCAGGAGGCTTAGATGCTCCTCAGTTTAATCAAACGGACTTTGATGATGACGGCGATAAGGATCTCATAGTTTTTGATAGGCCAGGGGATGTTTTTTCAGTGTTTTTATATGAAGATGGTGAATATAATTATGAGTATAATCTGCATGTACATTTTGATTCATTGCGCAATTGGGTTCGACTAGTAGATTACAACAATGATGGGATCAAGGATATTTTTACGAGTCCCAGCAGAACAGTTTTAGACGGAGTAGAAGTATGGACAGGAAAAAGAAATGGGAATGTGATAAACTACGAATTATTCAAATTTGATTTACCCAGAGGAAATGTTTTACAACACCCATGGAATCAAAGCACTACACCAGTGTATGTAAGTGCAGGAGATATACCCGCAGTAGACGATGTAGATGGGGATGGGGATATGGATATTCTTGCTTTTGATCCTGGAGGTAGCTACGTTACGTTTTATAAGAATTATGCGCTAGAGAGGGGATTAGGACTTGACACATTTGATATGGAGTATGAAGATGATTGTTTTGGTAGGTTTTACGAAGATTCATTTTCACAGGAAATAACCTTGAGTCAAAATCCGAATGAATGTGCAGCTGGTTTAGTTGGAGATATTGATTCAGAAACAAGAAATCTACATGCTGGTTCTACAGTGACAAGTTTTGATGTAGACAATGATAATGATTTGGATTTACTCATTGGAGATTTGACAAATTACAATTTGGTCTTTTTGGAAAATGGAGGGACACAGGAAGATGCGTGGATGACAGATAAAGATGAAAAATTCCCTAGTTATGACTTCCCATCTGAGATGCCTATATTTTTAGGCTCTTATATTCTAGATATTGATCAAGACGGAGTGGATGACCTCGTTGTGGCACCTAGTCAGGATAACACAAATGCAAATATTGACAACACATGGTATTATAAAAATACTGCTGAAGATGGAACATTTGATTTTTCATTTCAAAAAAGAGATTTTATAGGAGAAACCATGTTGGATTTTGGGAGTTTTTCTAGTCCTGATTTCGTAGATGTAAATCAAGACGGGTTATTAGATATTGTTGTTGGGACAAGCGGAATGTTTGTATTAGGAGGGACATCTGAACTAAGAATTAAGTACTTAAGAAATATTGGAACTCTTGAAAACCCAGCATTCCAAATGGAAGATGAAGACTGGCTTGGGTTCTCACAGTTTAAAGACATTTCTTCAAAACCTAGTCCAAGTTTTGGTGATCTAGATTCTGATGGTGACATTGATTTACTTGTGGGTGATAATAAAGGATTTTTCTATTTTTTCGAAAATATAGCTGGACCTGGGAATCCCTTTGAGTTTGCAAATCCTGTATATGAATACCAAGATATTAAAGTAGGGACAAATGTGCGAGCGGATATAATTGACCTAAACGAAGATGGCCTTATGGATTTGGTTATTGGTGAACAAAATAATAATGGTAATCCAGATATGCGGGGAAGTTTAAATTATTTGCAAAACTTAGGTTCAGTTGGCAATCCTATTTTTGAACCAAATATAGTTGTAGCGCCCAACACCCCCATTTTAGGTGCTGTGAATGTGCAGCAAGAATTTATAAGTTCAAGACCATCAGCATCACCGCGATTGATTAAGAATGGAGATGACTTTCTTCTTTTGGTTGGTAATGATGCGGGACGGCTTAAAATGTATAATCAAATTTCTGGTAACCTGGATGGTGAATTTAATCTAGTAGATGATGACTTCCTTAATTTAAGACAGGGGAAGCGTAGTGTGCCAGCGTTAGCGGACATTGATAATGATGGGTATTGGGAAATCATGGTAGGGAATTTTAGGGGAGGACTCGCAATGTTTAACACTGAAATAGAAGTTAATCTGATGAGTGATGTTGTAGATGCACCTTTGAAGAAATTTATAAATATTTATCCTAACCCTGTTTCTGGTTATCTGCGCGTTTCGTCAGAATTAGAAATTGAGAAACTTACTATTTATGATGTGTCAGGAAAGCTGCTAAAAGAGATAAATCAACCGAATGATAAAATATCAGTTTCTGATTTACCTAGCGGGATGTTTGTAATTAGTTTCTATACGAATGACGGTGTTATCTCAGAAAAAATAATTGTGCAGTAAAAAAAAAAATGGTCACTTAATTTAATAAGCGACCATCCTCTATATGGGTAATTAATATAAAATTACATCTTTACTATCCTTAATGGTTTAGTGATTTTATTTTCTGTCCGCAGACTTAAAATGTAGATTCCAGCATTTAAATTTTCACCCAATGTTATCTTACCTGTGTTCTCAATTTTGAGATTTTCTAATAGTCTTCCCTGGCTATCATATACTTCTAAAGAAGATGAGCGTACTTGGAATTCTTTTGGAATCTC
Source organism: uncultured Saprospiraceae bacterium (assembly GCA_937967615.1). Lineage (GTDB taxonomy): Bacteria > Bacteroidota > Bacteroidia > Chitinophagales > Saprospiraceae > CALCMJ01. The sequence goes on along the minus strand of CALCMJ010000038.1, from coordinate 54,425 downwards.
AATAGTGATGTTTTGTTTAAATGGATTTGGATAATTTTCAATCTGAAGATCAGTAATTAGATTTTCATTTGAAGATGGTGTGAGATCTTCAATTAGAAAATTATCGAATGCTGCATCTAAAGCAATTATTTGGAAATCTGGAACATTTGCTCTTACAATGAATTGCATTGTGCTTGACGGTGCTATAATGCTAGAGAATTCAATAGGATCTCTGTGCTCCCAATCAATAGCACCAAATGAGCCAAAACTGATTTCATCAATTAATTGCTGATCAGATCCATTGTTAACAAATATTTGAAGCGTGTTAGCCTCAGGATTCCCATTAAAATCAGTTGCCCAGTAAAAATAATCAAAACTAATTGCAGGATTTGCATATCCAGATAGATCAAACATAGGTGATCTAAGAATTGCTTCCCCAAAAAGAACTCCATCTTGAAAGTTTGAAGTATTCCCAGTCATGTATGCATGATTTAATGGATCTAATGGAGAATCAAATGGGGGCGCTAGAAAGATTGTACCATCTGGTGAAGCTCCTTGCGGAACTCCTCTTTCCCATGCACCCTGATCTCCTGAGAATGTTTCCTCCCAGCCAAGGTCTAGAGAAAAGATGTCTTCATATCCTTTTTCGAGTTCAATAGTGATAGTAGGATTTAATTCACTCTCTGTGAAGAGCTCATCTTTTAAAATATTGTATTTATATCCCCAGGCACCTCCAATAATATCATATGAATTAACAAAGAGTGCTGGTAGATTTGCCTGACCTGCAGCATCCGTTGTAAGTTCATAAAGTTGTTCTTCTTTTTCAATGTTTACTTTTCCATTTGCAATAGGTGCTCCAGTTGATTTTTCAACAAGATTAATTGTTAGGTTGACTGAAGCAGAAGCTTCTAGTTCAAAATCTACTGCAGCAACATTGCCAGAACTAAGATCTACGGATTCTACAGTTTTGGCTTGATAACCAAATGCAGTTGCGCTTACCTTATATATGCCGGGAATTGCTGTTCCAGATTTATATTCACCTGTTGGACTTGTAATTTCTGTGATCGCAAGTTCTTCTATGGTCACTTCTGCGTTGTTGATAGGTAGCCCTGTCGCAGCATCTGTTACTTTTCCTTCAAGAAATGAAGCTCTTACGTAGGTAGGACCTAGAATAAATAAGCCATTGTCAATGTCTCCTATTAAGATAACACCAGAAGGTAAAAATGGGTATGCGCCCCATGCGCCCTGGAAGCCAGAACCACTTGGAATGTATGTGTCAAAATTACCGACCTCGATTAAATTATCAGGTCTGGAGGCGTCAACAATTATACAGCCATCAGTGTAGTAAGAAACAATTAAGTAATCATCCCATACATGTACATTGTGCGGAATAACATTTTGACCTAACGTTGTTCTAGGTCTGAATTCGTCTAAGAATTTAATATTGTCTAGATCAGAAACATCATATGAAGTAACAGGAGCATTTCCTACTTCATCAGTTGTAAATAGAACTTTACTATCGTCAGAAAGCCATGTGTTGTGTGTTGCATTAAATGGAGTTTCTTGACTAGCTAATCGTAGAACATTGTCTTTGTCGCTAACATCATATACTGCAAATTCGCCTGCACTAATCTCTGAACTGTAAACTAGATTGTCCCTTACAAACACATCATGAGAATACTCGTTAGGCATTAGACTTACCAGTTCAGGGGATCCTGCATTGCTAAAAACGTCGTATATGATTATACCTCCACCGTTCGTGTTGCAACCAGCTAAATATGCGAAGCCAAATTCATCTATAAATATATTATGGCATCTATTAATCGTAGTACCATTGACAGAGGGATTTATATTCTCCCATGATATTGAATTTGGAAGATCTCTCATATCAATGACAAGGATGCCATCTGTGGTGCCTCCTTGGTCTGCAACTACATAAGCGTATTCTCCCCATGTCTTAATATCTCTCCAAATAGATCCTTGCTGCGGTATGAAATCTACTTCAATAGGATTTTTAGGATCAGCCAAATTTACAACTGAAACACCCCTCTCAGTACCAAATATGGCATACTCAGTAGAGTCCGGAGCTACATATCCCCAGACATCATTTCCATCGCTATCGTATTGGATAGAGGACAAAAGTTCTACGTTTAGATTTACTTGACTATAAGATGTGAAACTGGAAAGAATGAATGCCAATAGTATAATTATCCTCATATTTTTTGTTTAGAGCGTCAATAAAGTAGTTCTAGCTAAAAGTGTGGACGAAAAATAGCGATTTTATTTGCGATTAACGAAATAGAATCTACCAGATGTCCTCTGATATCGATTAAAATAATGATTATCTAGTCCCAAACAAAAGACTTCCTATACGTACCATGTTAGACCCTTCTTTTATGGCAATTTTATAGTCACCAGACATTCCCATGGAAACTGTTTTAAATTCCGGATTATCTTGAAAGTATTCTTTCTTAAGTAAGTCAAATATTTGTTTGAGATGTTCGAATTCTTTCTGAATTCTATTTTCATCTTGAATGAAGCTAGCCATCCCCATTACGCCGGTTATATGGGTGTGTTCTAGCGATGGTATTAAACGCGCTAAACCTTCCTCAACCTCAGTTAAAGTTAATCCTTGTTTTGATGATTCTCTTGCAATATAAAATTGAAGAAGAACATCCACATTCTTATTAATTTTGGCTGCTTCATTTTCTATTTTTTCTAAAAGGGCAAGCGAGTCAACTGAATGGATAAGCGAAACAAAGGGAACTATAAGTTTTACCTTTTTTCTTTGCAAGTTGCCTATGAAATGCCATTGAATATCTGAAGGTAAACTCTGCTGTTTTTCTACTATTTCCAGGACTCTATTCTCACCAAAAATGCGTTGCCCTACATTGTACAAATCCATAATAGCAGCATTCGATTTAGTTTTGGAAACGGCAACTAAGGTGCTATTACTGCTCTTAAGTTCTTGTGTTAAATTGTGGTAAGCTGGGCTGTTTGTATTAGAAAAGGCCATACAATTCGCTATCTACTCCAGAGATTATTTTACCCAAATCCTCTGGGTTATTTACAAAATCATTTGAGTCTGCGTCAATAATTAATAATCGACCTTCTGTATAATTATCAATCCAGCGATCATATTTTTCATTTAACCGTTTTAGATAATCAAGACTCATATTGCCCTCATAATCTCTTCCTCTATTTTGGATGTGATCTACTAGAGTTGGGATACTTGCTTTTAAATAAATTAAAAGATCTGGACCTTTGACTTGGGCAACCATAATCTTGAAAAGATCTAGGTAGTTTTCAAAATCTCTTTTGGTCATCAAACCCATCTCATGCAGGTTTGGTGCAAATATGTGTGCATCTTCATAAATTGTTCTGTCTTGAACAATTGTCTTTTGTCCCTCTTGAATTTCTAAAATTTGTCTATAGCGGCTATTTAGAAAATAAATTTGAAGATTGAAGGACCATCTTTGCATGTCATTATAAAAATCACTTAGATATGGGTTATGCGTCGTGTCTTCATATTGAACCTCCCATCCATAATGATTAGATAGCTTCTCTGAAAGTGTCGTCTTGCCAGCGCCTATATTTCCAGCAATTGCAATATGTCGAATTTTTTTCTCCAAAACGTAGTATGCTATTTTTAGGGTTGGCAAATATACAATTCTTATCGTTCAAGTTTTCTTAGGCAGGAAAGAATATCCGCTTGTCTAATAAATAGCTGCTATAATAGACAAGAGGACTATATTTAATTCTAAGTATTAACTAAATTGCACACATGTCCAAGAAGATTATAGAGACAGACAATCTCAATAAAACCTATGTTATGGGTTCTGAGAAGGTAGAAGCCCTTAAATCTATCTCAATTGATGTCTACGCAAATGAATATGTTGCCTTAATGGGGCCATCAGGGAGTGGAAAAAGTACCTTGATGAACCTGATTGGTTGTCTAGATACACCTACTTATGGTGATTATATATTGAATGGGGTCAATGTAAGTTCTATGACTGACAATGAATTAGCAGTGGTAAGGAACAAAGAAATAGGTTTTGTATTCCAAACATTTAATCTACTGCCTAGAATTACTTCTTTGGATAATGTTGCCTTGCCCCTAGTATATACTGGGTGGAACAAAAAGAGACGTTTGGACAGGGCAAAAGAAGTATTGGGGATTGTAGGGCTTGGTGATAGAGTAGATCATAAACCAAATGAACTTTCAGGTGGACAAAGACAAAGGGTTGCAATTGCTAGGGCATTAGTTAATAATCCTGCAATAATTCTTGCAGATGAACCTACAGGAAATCTAGACACAAAAACTTCTATAGAAATCATGCGTATTTTTGAGGATATTCATTCGAATGGGAATACGATTATCCTTGTTACGCACGAACCAGATATTTCAGAACATGCCCATCGTATAATCAGATTGCGTGATGGTCTCGTAGAGTCAGATGCTCAAAATTTGAACATTATCAAAGCAAATCAATCTACCTACGGAGCAAAGAAGCCTGAAGATGGAGGTAGATTTGGAGAAGATTTAACTATAAAAGAACACTGACTCCAAAAAGAAATAGGAGAGTTCTCAAAACTTGTAAATTGGTGATTTAACAGCATACTATTATAAATAAGATGAAAATTTATACACGGACAGGAGATGATGGTACAACTGGTCTTTACGGAAAGAAGAGACTAGCTAAACACCACATTAGAATAGAATCCTATGGAACAGTAGATGAGTTAAATAGCTGGATTGGATTATTAGCTGATGAATCAGAAAATATATCTACTTCTAATTTCTTAAGGAAAATTCAGGTTCAGTTGTTTAATATAGGTTCACATCTAGCGTCTGATGAAGACTCTGAATACAAATTGCCAGATATACAGATTGGCTTGATTCAAGAGCTTGAAGATTCCATAGACAAGATGAATGAGGAGTTAGAGCCATTAAAAACATTCATCCTTCCTGGAGGACACGTTAAAATTTCTCATTGTCATATTGCAAGAACTGTGTGCAGACGTGCTGAAAGAAGAATAGTGCATCTAGCTGAACAAGAAAATGTTGATAATCATATAGTTAAAGTGTTAAATAGGCTTTCAGATTATCTGTTTGTCCTCAGTCGTTATATAGCCTTTGAGCTTAAAACAAAAGAAATTCCTTGGGATCCAAAATTATAGTATTCAAAAGTTCCATTTTCTTATTTTTACACCCATAATGGAAGAAAGCACAAAGAAGTTCAATATAAAAGATGCACTTAAATTACTTTTCGTTTTAGGTGTAATATTTGCCTTATCTTTTCTTTTTCCTGCAAAGAGAAATTTTGTTCAAGTACAAAAGCAAGGTGAAATATGGAAGGGATCAGATTTATATGCTCCTTTTGATGTTCCTGTAAGAAAGTCTGACGATCAAATAAAAGAAGAAAAAGCAAAACTCAGCAAATCTATTCCTGCAGTTTATTCAAAAAGTAATGCCTCTGATGGAGTGATGCTAGAAAGCCTGATCTCTGATCTTGCAAATGCTATTCCAGAAGTAGCTGCTTATAAAGATTTTTTAGCAGGCAAACTTGCGCCAAATTTTCAGAAGGGGATACTAAGTAAAAAGGAATTAAGCCCAAAGTTTGAATTGCTATTTGACACTGGGAGTAAAACTGTAGAAGCGCAAGAAGTGTATGATATTGAAGGATTTGGAGTTTTGCTAAAAGAGGAGCTTTCTAAGATTGGAGTCTCTGAATCAACAATCGCTTCTGCCTCATTGAGTAATATTATTAAGCCTACGTTTAATTACAATGATTCAGAACATAAGAAGAGAATCCAATCTGCAATTTCTAAATGGCCACTTAACGATGGTATTGTAAAGAAAGATGAAAAAATAATTTCTAAGGGTGAGTTAATAGATGAATACACGCATAGAAAACTTATCTCCCTTAATGAAAAGAGTGGAAAAGGGTCTAAAGGGATTGATAATTACTGGGTAGTTTTTGCTGGTTACCTTTTGCTGACCTGCCTTATTATTGGAGTGCTAATGTTTTATCTGGCAAGGTATTTTCCAGAGATTGACGATAACTTAGGAAGTTTGGTTTTTATACTCATGTGGCCATTGCTCTTTGGCGTACTGGTATATGCCATTGAAGAAAACTCTTCCTTGAGTACATATTTGATTCCATTTTGTATTACTCCCATTGTCATTAAAAACTTTTATGGAGAACGACTTGCTCTATTTGTTCATGTAGTTGTCGTACTTATAGCAAGTTTTCTTTCCAGCTTAGGTTATGAATTTACTTTTCTACAGATATTCGCTGGGATTGTAACAGTTTTAATTTTTTCTGATACTCGCTATTGGAACAAATTCTTTGTAGCAATAGTTATTATCCTTGCTGCTTATGTTCTAGGATATCTAGGTCTATCTCTCATTAAGGAAGGAAGTTTTACAAATATTAAGTGGAACACATTTATGTGGTTAGTATTGAACGCTGTACTACTACTATTGGCTTATCCATTTATCCCGTTAATTGAAAAACTGTTTGGATTTACATCATCAGTTTCTTTACGCGAACTGTCAGATATGAATAGGCCACTGCTTAAGGAACTTTCCATAAAAGCTCCTGGGACCTTGCAGCATTCTCTTCAAGTTGCAAATCTTGCAGAAGCGGCGACGGAGAAGATTGGGGGAAATTCTCTTTTAGTGAAAACTGCTGCACTTTATCATGATATTGGTAAAATGAAACAGCCTCAATATTTTATTGAAAATTCAGGAGGAAAAAACTTACACGCTGAGCTTAATAACAACTTTGAGTCGGCGCGTATAATAATAGATCACATTGCAGAAGGCGAGAAGATGGCTAAAAAGGCTAAGTTGCCTAAAGTCATCATAGACTTCATAAGTACACACCATGGAACAACACGTGTAGAGTATTTTTTTAGGAATCAAAAGAACGCTGAGCCAGATCGAGAATTTGATGAATCTTTATTCAGATATCCTGGTCCCAATCCAAAAACTAAGGAACAGACAATCTTGATGATTGCAGATTCTTTAGAAGCAGCTTCAAAGAGTTTAAAAAGTCCAACGGGAAAAGATATTGATGAACTTGTACATAAGATCGTCGATTATAAAGTTTCTGAGGGACAATTAGATGATTCAGAACTGAGTTTTTCAGAACTGGAACAATGTGTTTCTGTGTTCAAATCTTTACTAAGAAGTATAAACCACGTTAGAATAGAATACCCAGACGAGGTGAAATAATTACTTTGCAGTCGCGAGTTGCATTCTATTTTCTAATAAATACAAGGCACCAAAACCAAGAAAACCAAAAAACACGTTACCTAAAATTGTGTTTAGGAAAAATGGTATTGCTGCTGCAAAACAAGCAATTAAACCTGCAAGGGTTTTAGGATAAATTCCTGATCCTATAAATGATCCAAAGTTTGTTATTAGAAAAAATATGATGGATACGCCTATAGTACCAAGAGCAATATTCTTTAAATTCCTTTCTTTAAGAATCACAGATCCAAACAAGATCATTATGATGAAAGAAAAGTAAACCCATTTCATGCTTTGGGTCAAGAAAATGAATCCTTCAATGTCTGGATACCAAACGCGCATTATCGTGTTATTTAGGATAATGTCAGAAAGAAACAAGGCAGCAAGCGGTAGAATGAATTTTAAGTATTTCTTACTGAGATAAGTTCCTCCAAGGAGTGCCATTGCCCCTATAGGTGTAAAATTAGGGGGATGGGGTAATAATCTGCTCAAAGCAGCTACTAAAATAAACCCAATTGCATATATACTTATCTTTGATTTCATCTTTGAATGTTAGTAGTTTTTGTAAAATTAATCTTTTATTCAAATTAAATCCTTTCCATAGGCAAGAAAGAAATTATTAATACCTTTAAAATTAAATAAAATTACATGTTTTTTAATCTTGTTAAGAAGGGAGGAAATGATCTATGGCAGTACTTTTTAACCGTTATACTAGTATTCCTGGGTTATGCTATTGGCCAATTGCCTCTCACCTTTGTGCTCATGAAGAAAATGGATGATGATCCTAGTCTTGGGCAGGATGAACTCTTAGAATTCATGAATAATCCTGATTTTTCGAGTTGGGGCATTGATAATAATTTAGGCTTTCTCATGCTCTTATTAATGTTCATATTTGCGACTCTCGGCCTTTGGATTGGCATAAAATTTATCCATAAAAGATCTATAAAAGACTTAATCACTCCAAACTCGAGCATTAATTATAGTAAAATCTTCTGGGCTTTTGGTGTATGGTTTGTTTTAGGGCTAGTGTTTGAAGCGGGAATGTATTTTTTCGTTCCAGAAAATTATGCATTCACGTTCAATCTTAAAAAATTTATACCATTGGTTCTTATTGCCTTGTTGATACTACCTATCCAGACAAGTTTTGAGGAATTATTATTTCGTGGATATTTTATGCAGGGTTTAGGCTCTGTTTTGAAAAACCGATGGGCACCTCTAATAATAACTTCTGTAATGTTTGGTGCAATCCATGCAATGAACCCAGAGATAGAAAAGTATGGGATGGGTATTATGCAAGCATATTACATAAGTGCTGGTCTGGTATTGGGCATTATGACGATTATGGATGATAGTCTGGAGTTGGCATTAGGCGTACATGCAGCTACTAATATATACGGTGCTCTTGTTCTCTCGTATGAAGGAGCAGCAATTCAGACCGACACAATAATGGAGACATCAAATATGGATCCTGTTCACCTTTACGTTGTATTTTTATTAAGTGCAATTATTTTTCTATTCCTGTGTTCTAAGAGATATAATTGGAAACCATGGAATTTTCTCTTTTCAAAAATTGATTCTTATGATTCGACGACTGTTTAGTTTTAGTGTTTTCTTGATATTAGGGTATTCTGTTTCATTTGCACAAACTGCAGATAGATGGCAACAGAAAGCACAATACAAAATGGATATAGATATGGATGTTGAAACTTTCCAATTTAACGGAAAGCAACATTTAGTGTATACAAATAATTCACCTGACACGCTTACTAGAGTGTTTTACCATTTGTTTTTCAACGCTTTTCAGCCGGGAAGCATGATGGATGTCAGGTCAAGATCTATTGAGGATCCAGATGGACGTGTAGGTGATCGTATTAATAATTTAACAAAAAATGAAATAGGTTATCATAAGATCGACCTGTTGACAATGGATGGTGAGGATTGTGAGTATAGCGTAGAAGGAACTGTCCTAGAAGTTGATTTGCCAAATGCACTTCTACCTAATCAATCTTGTCTTTTGTATATGGAATTTAATTCTCAAGTCCCTCAGCAAATACGAAGATCAGGAAGAGATAACAAAGAAGGAATTTCTTTATCCATGACACAATGGTATCCAAAATTGTCAGAATATGACTATCAGGGATGGCATGCCCATCCTTATGTGGGAAGAGAGTTTCATGGTGTTTGGGGAGACTTTGATGTTGCTATTTCAATTGATCCCAGTTATACTGTTGCTGCAGGTGGTGTATTGCAAAATAATGAGAATAATAATCTAAAGAGAAAAGTTTTTAAAAAGAAAAAAAAGACCTGGAAGTTTAGGGCTAATAATGTGCATGACTTTGCATGGGGAGCTGATCCGGATTATAATCACCTTATGCATAAAGCAGAATGTGGTGTTGAACTAAATATGTATTACCAAGATGGACCCTTAGCATCTGAACATTGGCCTCATCTAGGGAAAATTATGGATGAGGTGTTCAATTTTGCAAATGCGCGTTATGGGAATTATCCTTACCCTGTTTATAATATTATCCAAGGAGGAGATGGCGGTATGGAATATCCAATGGCAACTCTAATCACTGGCGAAAGAAATCTTACTAGTCTCGTGGGTGTATCTGTCCACGAGCTTATGCATAGTTGGTACCAAATGATCTTGGGAACAAATGAAGCTTTATACCCTTGGATGGATGAAGGGTTCACAAGTTTTGCTTCATCAGAAGTAATGAATCATCTAAAGAAAAAGGGATTAATTGAGGGAGACGTCCAGCAAAATCCAATGTACAATTCAACAAAGAGTTTTGCAAGATATACACAGTCTGGCTATGAAGAAGCGCTGTCAACACATTCAGACCATTATACAACGAATAGAGCGTATGGTGCTGCGAGTTATACAAAGGGATCTGTATTTATAAGCCAGCTAGAATATATAATGGGGAAGGAAGCCTTTGCAAAAGGGCTCCTAAGATATTTCAATGATTGGAAATTTAAACATCCAAACCCAAATGATTTTATTCGAGTAATGGAGAAGGTGTCTGGCTTGGAATTGGACTGGTATAAAGAATATATGGTGAATACTACCCACACGGTGGATTATACAATAACGGATATTTCAGCGGATTCTGGAGCTACAAAATTAAGTCTCACAAAAACAGGAGTAATGCCCATGCCAGTGGATATTGAAGTTGTATTAAAGGATGGTCGCAAACAATATTTTACAATACCATTGCGCATTATGCGAGGGGAGAAGTTGCGTGATTATGGGAGCGAATTGAAAGTGCTGCCAGATTGGCCTTGGACAAATTCTTCTTATTCTTTTTCGATTAATCAGAATATTGAAAACATAGAATCTATAAGGTTGGATCCAATGGGGAAAGTTGCTGATATTAATTCCGAGGATAATGAATGGCCAGTCAAAGAAATTAATCCGTAATGTCTAATTAACTTCACATTAACCAATTCAAAAGAGTTCTTAACATACTTAGGGTTTACTTTTAGATTATAAATTCTAAGTATGATAAAATGCATTACACTTTTACTATTTATAAGCTTCAGCACACAATTGCCTGCGACTGTACAGACAAAGCCTGAAGTCTATGTGGACGTATCCACTAACCAGAAAATCAAAGTCAAATTTAAAAGGGATTACATCAAAGTCAAATACTTGCATAGTAAAAAGTGGGTGAAGTATCGATTAGTAGGCCCTGGTACTTTTGATGATTATAGAGGAAATAAAATTTATCTAAGAGAGCCTGACAAATTAATTTGGAGGTCAAGACGATATGGTGAGCAAATTACATTTCGCAGGTATGATAATAGGAATGCATATCCTAATTCAAGAGATTATTCCAATAGGGAATATAAAAGAAATAAGACTAGTAGGAACCTGGAGGGAACTTGGTTTCAGCCTAAACTAGGGAAAGAAATAATTCTGATTGATAATAGGACTGGTATAAAATTAAGGTTTAGAGGAGAACGCAACTGGTATTATTTTGAAGAAGTAAATGCCGGCATTTATCAAGATAAAAATGGGAATACATACACGCAATTGTCTGACGTCAGAATCTTATGGAAAGATGCAAGAGGTATACGATCTTTCACATTAGAAAAACGTTCTGACCAGATAAACTGGGACTAAGTAGTCTTTACTTAAATGTCTCTTTTTGAAAAACTTCTGTATGCTAGAAAAATAAAAAGAGATGAAAAGAGTATTGCAAGTCCTATAGCAAGCTTATAGCTTAAGAGGAAATCAAATGGAATATCCTGTTCAGGCAACGCTTCTGTAAATCTCCATATTGGCATTGGCATAAGATCTTCTACAGCATTCATTGGATACCACATTGCTGACTCATGTTTGAACATATACATGTGCCCTGCCCAACGAATAAGCGGTTCTATGATCATTATATAAGAGAGATATAGAAATATTGCTAAACCTGATTTCCTGATTGTGAAGGCTAGGAAAAGAGCAAAACAGAAATATCCCATACACATTAAAAAGTATCTGCTTATAGACCATTGATTTTCATAAACGTCCTCAAACATGAGATTGTCTGTATTTAGAAAACCAACAAGCAAGACAATAAGAACATAGTATATTGTAGCAGCTATAGCAATGATAAGAGCGGACGAGAACTTTGAAATAAAAAAGTCATTTCTAGAAAACCCATTTAAAATGCTTTGTCGCATGGTTTTGTTTGTCACCTCCATGCAGGTCATGTAAATAACTGAAACTCCTAAGAAAAAGAAGACTAGCCAACTTCCTGCATATCCAAAGTAATCCCAAACTGTAGGGAATTCAAAAAAGACATTTTTGTTTGGAATAAAGTCTGGAAGATTAACTTTTAATTCTTGTCCGAAGAAAATTACAAATGGGAAAAATAGAAAATAGAAGCCAACGAGCATTGTTACAACACTGTTCTTCTTGTACTTTAAATATTCAAGTTTTATAAAATCGAGCATCATACGTTGTCTTTCTGAGTTATTTCAAGAAATTCTTCTTCAAGTCGTCTTTTTCTAATCACTAGGTGCGTAATTTGCAATCCTTGATCGTGGGCTTTTTCACTAATTTGTGTAGGCCTGTAAGAAGATTCTACTTGGCATTCAAAGTAGCTACCTCTATCTTTTATTTCTTTGGTGGCAGGATGCGTCTCAAGGAAATTCTTGAGTACTGACATATTTTCTGCACCTATTTCAATTGTATTGTCATCTGAGAGTATAGCGCCAACTGGACCAGAGGCTAGAAGTTTTCCTTTTCTAAGGATTACAACGTGTGAACATATTTTTTCCACCTCGTCAAGAATGTGACTTGCCATGATAACAGTCTTTCCTGAATCTGCAATACGCTTCAGTATAACACGCACCTCAGCAATACCTTCAGGATCCAATCCATTTGTAGGTTCATCAAAAATGAGGACTTCAGGTGTGCCTACCAACGTTGCTGCAATTGCTAATCTTTGTTTCATCCCCAAAGAGTATGTTCTAAACTTAGAAGTCCCTCTTTCAAAAAGATTTACTGTTTTCAATAATTCATCAATATCTTGGTGTTCTACTTTTTTGATCCTTCTTACAATCTCCAGATTTTCATATGCATCCAAGTAGGGGTAGAAGTTAGGAGTCTCTAGAATTGCACCAATCTTTTTTCTTGGATTTATTCCGTATTGACCCTCAAACCAAGAAAATTCGCCTGAGTCATGCGCGAGCACACCCATGATGATCCCCAGTGTTGTAGTTTTGCCACTTCCATTGGGTCCCAGTAAGCCGTATACTTCTCCTGAATTGATAGTTAGATTGAGATTATTAAGAGCTTGGATTTTGCCATAACTCTTTGAAAGGTTCTTGGTTCTTAATACCTCCATATTGGAATTTTCGTAATTAAATGCAGTTTAAGATGACTTTACGTTAAATCATAATTATTCCTATGGAATCATAGAAATACTCGATTAACATCATTTATCTATAAGTTCAAATGCAATGCTTTTGTTTTCATTTTGGTGAGAAAAATTTAGAGTATAGCTTTCTGGATAAAGATATAACTTTCCTTCATCTGACACTTTGATGTTATAATCGCTGGATTTAAATAAAGACTCAAGTACGGACTTCTTAGAATTATCAACACTCAAATCGTATTCAATGTAGTTCATCCCTTTCTGCAAATCATAAGAACGTTCCCCTAAATCTTTTTTATCGGCAGTCTTTATTTTCATCTTTAATGTGCCTCCTTGCTTACTGTATATAGGTATATTTATTTTAGGAGTAAAATATTTACTGTAGACATTTCGACGCGTTCCCCATCTGGAGCTAAATCTTTTTTCTTCTACTTGGAAAACATACAGTTCTTCTGTACGGATTTCTGGTATTTTTCTGATTTCTTCCAAATCGAAAATGTAAATTGATCTGCCGTGTGTACCTATTACTAAATCATCAGCCTCTTCTTGAATCACTAAGTCATGTACTGGAACTGATGGAAGTTCATTTGATAAAGAGGTATAGCTAAGCCCTGCATCATAACTTATAAATACGCCATTGTCAGTTCCCACATAAATGAGATTAGCGTCAATAGGATCTTCCTTAATTACATTGACTGGAATGTTTGGCAATCTTTCACCAATGTTTATCCAGTTTTCGCCTTTGTCTACGCTTTTGTATACATATGCTGTAAAGTCATCCCACCTGTAGCCATTCAAGCTTGCGTATACAACGTTTTCATCATGGCTGGAAGCCTGAACCCTGCTTACCCATAAATCTTGAGGTAGTGCGTCAGAAATCCTATCCCACGAATTCCCTCCATCATTCGTCCGATAGATAAATCCATCGTCACTCCCAGTATAGATTAATCCAAATTTTACTTTTGACTCATCTACACAACTTAAAGTTCCAAATGCCACATCGCCAGGTTTACCTCCTTTTGTGAGATCTTTTGATATCTCAACAAAGTCATTCCCCTGATTCATGGATCGCATGAGTTTGTTTGCTCCCATATAGAGAATATCTTGATTGTGTGGTGATAATAAAATTGGGGATTGCCAATTCCATCGATATGGAGATTCACCGAGCTCCGGTTTTGGAGTTATATATTTTCTCTTTTGAGACTTCTTATTTATTCTAAAGTAATTTCCAAATTGAAAGCCCGTGTAAACTGTGTTTGCGTTCCGGCTATCTATTTGGACCTGCATGCCGTCACCACCCATCAATCGCTTGTATGGATAATCCCCTATAATACGCCATCTGTCAGATTCCTCATGAGTGGAAGGACCTATCCATACGCCATTATCTTGGGTACCGCCATATACATTGTATGGTTTTTCATTGTCAACATTGATATAATAAAATTGTCCTACCGCAGGTGAATTACAAGCGACCCAAGTTGCACCATGGTCATAAGAAATGTTTATCCCTCCGTCGTTTCCATTTATATAATGTCCAGGTCTATTTGGGTTTATATATAGAGAATGGTGGTCTACATGAACATTTGGTCCATTGATATTCTCCCAAGTTGCTCCTGAATCTTTTGAAAGTAAAATGGGAACTCCCATCACAACTACATGACTTGGGTCATACTGCGCTGCACGTATTTGGCCAAAATAATATCCATAGGAATTATAAAGTCCATCAATATATCCACTATGTGTTTTCTTCCAGTTGTTTCCTCCGTCAGTACTTAAATAAATTTCTGCACCAACCACTGGAGTGTCAAAAAGCATTCGATTTGCGTCCTCAAGATATGTAGCTAGATCTGAAACCTGTGCCTTTCCATTTTTAATCATTTGCTTTACGTTCCCAGCATCATATTTCTCAGGAAAGTTATTATCTCTCAAATAGCTTTCTAGCTTTTTATTATCAAGTGCATGAAAACTAGTATTACTCATTGTTTTGAATAGATCTTTTTCTAGAGCCATGTCATCCTCTCTCTCTTCTGCAGGTCTTCTGTTGTAATTGTCTAATAAGGCATAAAGATAACTTGTCCCGTCTTTTTCAACCATATCCAATCCAATTCTGCCTATATTTTCTCCCTGTGGAAAACCAGATTCTATTTTGGCCCAAGTCTTTCCGCTATCCATTGTTTTATAAATTCCAGATCCAGATCCGGCCTCAGTAAAATCCCATGCACGTCTTTCGCGTTCCCAAAATGCTGCATAAAGAATTTGATTATTTTTAGGGTCCATTACAAGATCTACAGCTCCTGTGTTCTGATTTACAAAATGTACTTTTTCCCAGTTGGCTCCACCATCAATAGACTTAAATACACCTCTCTCTTCATTAGGAGAATAGAGATGTCCTAGAGCCGCGACATAAATCGTATTTGGATCTTGCGGGTCTAAAACTACCCGGCCTATATGATGTGTATCGTCAAGTCCTAGATGTGCCCAAGTCTTTCCGTCATCCATGGATTTGTAAACACCTAATCCGGCATAAGAGGATCTGCTGGAATTCACTTCACCAGTACCAACGTAAATAATTCCATTTTCCCAGTCTACTGCAATATCTCCTAAAGTGATTACAGCTTCATTGTCAAAAAGAGGGGTGAAGCTTGTTCCATTATTTTCAGTTTTCCAAAGTCCGCCGCTCGCATAAGCGACATAGAATATACTTGGATCATCAGGATGTACCGCAATGTCAGAAACCCTGCCACTAAAAACGGTAGGACCTATATTTCGACCTACTACATTCTGGATAAGTGCTTCGTTCTGAAGTGCTTTATGTTTTTCGAAATTTAAAAAACGATCACTAGCCTTAGTTGCTTGGAACGGATTCTGAGCTTGCATTGTGACTGCAAGAAATAAGAAAGAGAGTAGATAAGTTATTTTCATCGATTGCTATATTTCATCCTTATAAACATAGCAAAAAAAAATCCCGCTTAGCGGGACTTTATATTTATTGTTTGAATATTCTCGATAATTGTTCAGTGCCTTCTACACCTCCGAAATTAAAATCCTTTAATTCTTCTAGGAATATCCTTCCTTTTAAACGCACTAGTATTGATTTGTCTACTGTGTTAACTATCATGAATACTGACTCTAGATAATCACTTTTTTCTTTTGAAAGAACATCGATTTTAGCATCCTTGTCTTTGACATTTATCAGTTGGTCATATCCATTTTCACGAGCTGACTTTTTCATGCTAGTTCTTGTGGCATTGTCAAGCATATGCTCTTGATCCAATATAACTACGTCTAGGTTTTTAAGTTTGCTTTTCATGCCATCTTTCACAAAATAGCTCAGCATGGATGCGTCCATCTTTACATAGGAAGCATTTTCGTCCTGGCTATACTGTCCAAAGATACCATCTAAAGATTTCTGGGCATGCACCGAGGCACTTGCAAGAAAGCTAAAGAAAAATAGGAATAGGAATGATCTCATTGCGATTAATTTAAATGGTTAGTAAATCTTATACCTTGTAAATCGTGTGTTAGTATTATTGTTCGCCTAGCTTTTCTAAATGCTCTGCTCCATCAATATCAAGTGTCTTTGCTAATTTTCCAATCTTCTTCAAGTCAATATTACCTAGGAAGCTCATTAGAACGAATTGTTCTTCCCCGCCTACAAGGAGTAATAATTCACTAATCATTCCTGCTGAATCATCTTTGACAAAGAATCTGATATTTTCCCCTTTATCACGCACGCTCATAAGCATTTCATAAGAGCTTGTAGGGATCATCGTACTCGCTTCTTTATAGAATACAGCAGCATTTTCCTCTGTTGTAAGTATTCTCAAACTTTGCAGATCTTTAATGACATCAGCTATGACTTTTAAGTCAGCATCATTAATTTGAACATCAGCTTCATCAGCACCTGTTGCCACCGTAGAAATCATTTGGAACATCTTAGGGCTCACGTATACTGTTGTGAATCTCTCATCATCCTGGTATTTGCTAAAATAGCTTTCAATTGCATCAGTTTGAGCAAAACTCACCGTAGCGAAACATGTAGCAAGAATTAAGAGAATAAAATTTTTCATTATATAAATTTTAATAGAAAATCAATTAGTTGTTGAAAATATTTGTTGCGTTTACTTTTTTAATGGCATTTAACGGTTTTGCACCTTTATCGTATTTATTAGATAGATAGGCAAGTGCTTCCATTGTAACTCTGTAAGCTTCTTCTGGATCTTGGATTTCATCAACTGCGACTGAACTCTGAGTTGTTGTAGGCGATGTAAAATAATTCCAACCTACTAACATTGTAAAAACCAACATTACACTGGCAGCGATTCTTGTCCAGTTGAAGTGTCTTATTTTGGCTTTAGAGCTAGCTTGGGTTTGAGGAACGAGTTCACTTACAGCTTTTTGTGCTACAATATCTCTTTCAGAATTGAAGAAGCTAAATAGTGCTTCTGCATCTTTATGTTCTTCAGCAATCTGTCCTTCTCGAAAGTAATTGCGAAGAATTTGTTCTTCCTCTAAAGAAGTTTCTCCTTCCCAGTATCTTTCCAGATAAGCATCTATTGTCCGCTTTTCCATAAATTTCTTTTTGTAATTATATCTTTTAATCGTTGTCTTCCTCTAAAAATTAAAACTTTAACCTGATCAACAGAGGTATTCGTAATTTCTGCAATTTCTTTGTAGCTATATCCTTCAATATCTCTCAAATGAATGACTTCCTTTTGCTTTTCAGGCAGTTCTGCTATACACTTCCGAACCATTTTTTGCAAGTCATTGAGTTCCATTTGGCTGTGAGCATCAATGTTGTTGTCCTTTATGTCCTGTCTATCAGCAATATCGATCATTATCCTCTTTTTACCTCTCAACCAATCAATCGACATGTTTCGGGTAATTGTCATGCACCAAGCTTCTTTGTTTTCAACAGTTTCAAGCATTTCTCGTTTCTTCCACAACTTCACCATAACCTCCTGAATAACATCTTCTGCGTCAAAAGCGTTTCCTACTATGCGCAAAGAGAATCTGTATAGTTTATCTTTGAAGGGAATGACCATCTTTTCAAATTCGTTGAAATGCATCTATATATATTAGCTTGACGGAATGAATTAAGGTTATGTTACAGTATTCTCTATATTATATAAAGATGTGTTGAAAATAGTATTATTTCATAGTTTTTAGACAATCTAGCTTGTTCCGGTGAAGAAAATAGACAAACTCGTACTTAAAGCGTTCCTTCCTCCGTATATCATGGCATTTTTTGTGGCAGAATTTGTCCTCATAATGCAGTTTTTATGGAAGTATATAGACGAAATAATAGGAAAAGGCTTTTCTATAGGAGTTCTTCTTGAGTTGATTTTCTATTTCGCGGTCACTTTAATACCCATGGCTATTCCTGTCACCATTCTCATTGCATCTGTGATGGTTTATGGAGATATGGCAGAAAAGTTTGAGCTTTCTTCCTTTAAATCGGCTGGTGTCTCACTTTTTAGAATAATGGGAGTAGGAATTGGGATAGCAATACTCACATCAGGTATCTCCTTAGTTGCCTCAAATTATTTAAAACCCAAAGCGCAATACAGTTTTCTTGAACGACTGTATTCAATACGTAGGCAGAAGCCTGCTCTAAGTATTGAAAAAGGAATATTTAATAAAGATTTCAGCAATTATACCATTCGGGTAGGTGATAAAGATCCTGACGGAAGGGGTATTCATGATATAAAAATCTATGATCAATCACAAAACGATAAAAGTAAGGTGAATTTTGTGACTGCGAATTCAGGCGAAATGTACCCAGAGGAAAATGGGAATGCGTTTGTAATGCATTTATTTGATGGTGAACAGTACAGGGACATGGATGCCAAAAAGCCAAAAGCAGGTGAAAGCAAGGATAAGTCTAATCCCTTCATTCGGATAAAGTTTGGTTCGTGGAAAAAGGTATTTGACATGACCCAATTTGAGTTAGATGCAAAGTCAGTAAATCTGAGTCGTAAAAAATTTGACCTTTTAAACGCATTCCAAATTTTAAGCGCTCTGGATTCAATAAAAATCAACCAGCAAAAAATGGATGATAAATCCTTATTTGTGTTTAATGCTGTTTTGGGTAAAGAGCAAGTAAAATTAGATGAAGAGGTGAATGATGGGATTAAACAAGATACTTTGGAAATCTTGGCTAAAAAGGCAGCGAGTAACAAGAACTTTAAAGAAAGTAAGGCGAAGTTATCCAAGGATAATATTGAACAAATAAGGATAAGTAACTACGAAGACTATAGTAGCTTTCTAGAAACATTCAGTTTGAAGAACCAAAGAAAACTGCTTAAAAAAGCAGCAGATAAAACTAAGGCGACACGTGAATCAGTAAAGAAATATGTAGCGCAACATAATTCCTTAGGTCTTGAAAAAAAATGGTACCTACTCAGATTACATCAGCAATTAAGTTGGGCCTTAGTGTGCATTATATTTTTGTTTATTGGAGCCCCTTTAGGAAGTATTGTAAGAAAGGGAGGATACGGCTATCCTTTGCTGATTGCAATTGTATTCTTTATGATCTTTATTGTATTTAATATCATGGGAGAAAAGCTTATGGGAAGTAGTAGTATTAATCCAATATTGGCTGCATGGTTTCCCTGTCTAGTCTGTTTGCCTTTTGCTATAATTCTAACATATAAGGCAATCAGAGATGAGTCTTTAAATATTCTAGAATTACCAGGTATTTCTTGGATAGGAGATAAGATTAGGCAAAAATTTTCTTCTTAACGTTCTAATTGTAATTGTATTATTTTGTATTTTTCTAATAATAATTTGAATTCATATGAAAAACGCATTCTATTTACTTGGCATTCTTCTATTATTAAATGCATGCACATCTTCTGATCTTAAGGATAAAGAGGATTGTTTTAAAGTCATTTATCCAATACACTATTTAATGCCAGATGACAGTGTCATTTCTCTAAATGAAGACAAGACCAAAGAAACACCTATTAAAGATTGGTACATCCAGCATCCTGAAGTAGTTGAAAAGCCAAGTTTGATTTATCCTATTGAGGTGATTTGGAATGGTGAACTTACGAATGTTGAAACAGTGGAGCAGATGATTGAGATTAAGAAAGAATGCTATTATGATAAAGATATTAAGGACCTAAAAGAAAAAGATAATTATAATTCTTCTGATGACCCTATTGGAGCCGACTATGATTGTCCAGACAATAAAACTAACATTGGAGATAGCTGTAAAACTTGCGATGGCGTTGAGGGGCATGTTAACTCAGAATGTGAGTGCGTCTAGGAAAATCTTATGCATCTAGCTCTTTGATTGTTATTTGATCAATTTTTTCATCCCATTGCACATCAGCAATTGGCCTACGTAAAAAGCTTGCTTTAATAGCTTGTAAACGCCTTTCTACTTCTGATTTTGGAACAGAGAAATACAGTTGAATATCATCTTCAAATTTTTTCTCATCTAGTTCGATATTTAATTTTTTTATCACTTCCATCACAACGCCCATATCTGCATATGCAGCAATTAGAACAAAGCTACTTTTGAGGGTTTTCGTAATTATCTTAGCATTTTGGAGTGCTTGTATACTTGCATTTTTGTAGGCATGGATAAGACCTGGAACACCAAGTTTAGTCCCTCCAAAGTAACGAACAACTACAATTAAAACATCGCTAAGGTCTGAGCTTAATAATTGACCTAAAATGGGCTTTCCTGCTGTCCCTGAAGGCTCTCCGTCGTCATTAGATCTAAATACCTGCCCGTCTTTGCCAATTCTATATGCATAGCACCAATGCCTTGCTTTTGGATGCTCCTTTTTAAGAAGTTCCAATTCTTCTTTTAAATTCTCGGCCTTTGTAAACGGAATAGCATAGGAGAGGAATTTACTACCTTTTTCTTTATACTCACCAGTTGCAAGCGAGTTTATGCTCTTGTAATTGTCTTTTGTCAAAATCAATGGAATGTTATTAAATAAATAGCGGAGACGGCCAAAAGTATCCCAACAAGCTTAGTTGAGTTAATCTTTTCTTTAAAGAACAGTACTCCAAATATGACAGAAAGCAATAAGACTCCAACATTATTTACTGGAAAGACTGTAGAGCCATTCCAGCCAATACCCAATAGATATAAGAGCAAATAGATTGAAAAGAAATTAGGAATGCCAAGAAGAACACCACCTAAAATATCTTTTGATGAACTTTTATTTTTGAATCTAATTGCATCGAATATCAAATAGGCCAATCCAAATATTCCTGCAAATAGAAAAAGAGTGGATACAAATTCAATATCTCCGTTAGGGGCGATTTTGTATGCTTCAAGTAAGTATAAATAGGTGTCAATAAAACAACTACCCAGAAAGACTAAAATGAGATATTTTAATCCTTCAGACTTCAGAGTGATGTCCTTGCTATATTGTAAGAGAAATAAAGCGAGTATTGCAAGTAGAATTCCAAATGCTTTTAATGCACTCAGTGGTTCACCAAATACCAAAATTGCTACAACGGCTGGCGCTATCAAAGAAATCTTTTGAAAAATAGTACTGACTCCAACTCCAGCAGTGTTAATTGCTTTTGAGTACAAAAAGAATATTGTAGGGAACATTGCACTCAATGCAATAGCATGTGGAAACCAAGTTTTACTGAAGAGATCAATTGGAATTGCAAATCGGCCCAAAACGACACTGCCAACTATCACACAAGTAAAATAATTCACTACGATAGCAGTAAGTGTATCTAAGTTAAATCGATCAAATAGCTTAAATACGACGCCAATAAGAGCGTTGAGGAATATACAAATGGCAAAAACTATCATAGTCAGAGGGGAAATTATAATATTTTATGATTAACAAATCATTTGAATAGGCTTTAATGTTTATTCAAGCAAACTAATTCCTTTCTTTTGATCTTTGCGGAGAAGAAAAGGGGTTTGTATATATTTGCAAAAATTAATATAAGAGATTGGCAAACACATCGAAAGAATACGATATAGAAACTACGAGGGCTAGAGATATCTTTTATAAGAAATCTAAGGATTACGGCACTGCATGGCGTATTCTAAGGCCGAGTTCATTGACGGATCAACTTTTCATTAAGGCCAGTCGGATACGTAGTATCGAAGACAAAGGAAGTCAACGTGTGAACGAATCCATTGAGTTTGAATTTATTGCATTGATAAATTATTCTGTGATGGCCTTAATTCAGTTGGAATCTCCTTTTTCCTTTGGCGAAGAAGATATTGAATTGGACCCATTAATGACACTTTATGACCAGCATGTCAAGACGACAAAAGATCTCATGATGAACAAGAATCATGATTACGGAGAGGCTTGGAGAGAAATGCGCATTTCAAGTATGACAGATTTGATATTGATGAAACTCTTGCGTATAAAACAAATAGAAGATAATGATGGGAAAACTCTTATATCAGAAGGATTAGATGCTAATTATCAAGACATCTTAAATTATGCTGTCTTTGCTTTAATAAAAATTACTAACGAAAAAATAGCCGAATGACATTATCAACATTAATCATAATGTTTGGCAGCATTGCTGCAATACTGACTGCAATAGTAGGATTCTTTTTTAAAAGCCACAATTCATGGCTTATGACCTTCCTTCAGAATTTCTGTGGTGTTTGGTTCATATTCTCAGGTTGGGTCAAAGCGATTGATCCACTGGGAACCGCATATAAAATGGAGCAATATTTTGATGAGTTTTATTCCACTTTTGAGCCCACTTGGTTTGGCTTCATAGCTCCCATTTTTCCATGGATGGCGGAACATGCGATTTGGATATCCGTTCCAATGATAATTTTTGAAATTATTCTTGGATTTATGTTGGTCTTGGGTCACAAATCTAAATTAGCAAGCTGGGCATTTTGGATTTTACTCGCATTCTTTACTGTCTTAACTGGTTTTACTTTTCTCACAGGATACGTACCCAGTGGTTCAAATTTCTTTCAATTTGGATCATGGGCAGAGTATGATACGAATAACATGAAGGTTACAGATTGTGGTTGCTTTGGAGATTTCTTGAAATTGGAACCTAAAACCTCATTTTTTAAAGATCTGTTTTTGATGATACCTGCATTCTACTTCTTGTTTAGGCATAAAACAATGCACCAGCTTTTTACATCTAAAATCAGGAATATAGGCTTGATTGTGGGGGCAGTTGCACTATTGCTTTATTGCTTTAAAAATTACATGTGGGATCTTCCTCATACAGATTTCAGACCATTCAAAAACGGTGTAGATGTTAAAGCTCAGCGTTTAGTTGAGGAAGAAGCTATGGCAAGTGTTAAAATTTTGAAATGGGTCCTTAAAAATAAAGCTTCTGGAGAAATTGTAGAGTTAGAGGATGCAGAATTTATGAAGAACTTTAAAAATTACCCAAAGGCAGAATGGGAGTACTTGGATCAAGTTAAAACAAAGCCTAGTCTAGAGCCTTCAAAAATAAGTGAAATGGAATTCACTGATATAGAAGACGGATATGATATTGCGCCTGAACTTTTAGAGGAAGAAATGTATTCCTTTAGTTTCATTTCCAGTGCGTTAGAGGCAGAGATTATTCCAGAAAAAATAACATACCAAGATTCTATTTTTTTAGTAGATACTGTTTTAGTCTTTGACACAGAAACGAAGAAAGAATCCCAAACAATCGTAAGGACTTTGGATCGGGTAGAGGACAAGGTAAAAACAAGCTATAAGTATATTTGGGATAAGAGCTTTTTAAATGATTACAAAACAAAAGTATCTGGCTTGGCTAATAAAGCAAACACAGATGGGATTAAATGTAGATTGATTGTGGGTGCCGCAGATCCTGCTGCAATTAAAAGTTTTGCGCAAGAATCTGGACTAAATAATGCACAGTTATGTTCTGCAGATGATCTATTATTGAAAACTATTATTCGATCAAACCCTGGAGTCGTCTTATGGAAAAATGGTAAAATTATCCAAAAGTGGCATATTAACAAATTACCCTCCTATGAAGAAATAAAGTCAAGCTATATGAAATAGTTTTCAATACGTTGATTCTTGGGTTCAATTTCTACAAGAATTATTAAGCATTTGTCATATGTGAAATAGCACCATAAACTATTTAAGAGGTAGAAAGAATTTATTCATTGATTTAAGCTATCATTTAAACAGTTTTTACTTTCTTTGTTTCACTAATCATAATGATGGTAGATAAAATTCTAGTTAATGCTAAGTAGAAGAAGTATAAGAGTAAAGGTGATGCAAATCTTATTTGCATTAGATAGGGACAAAGATCTCAGTTTAGATGAAGCATTAAAGAATTATTCCAAAAGCATAGCTGATTGTTATAACTTATTGCTTTTCAACCTTTTCGTCATGATAAATTTGACAAAGGTATCTGTTGAAGATGAGAAACTTAGGAAAGCAAAACATCTTACTTCCAAGGAAGATCTAGAATTTACCCCTAAATTCTATAACAATGAAATCGTACAAGGACTTGTAAATAATCAATCCTTGAAGAAAGATATAGAAAAACTCAACTTCGCCAAGTTGATAGATACGGATTTCTTCAAAAAGCTATACGCTGATTTTGGTAAAAACCCAAAGTATCCTGCGTATGTTCAAAGCGAATCAACTCTAGAATCTCATAGAGATATTCTTCTCGAAATGTATAGGTTTTGCAGACAGGATGAGTATTTCAATGAAATCATGGAAGACCATTTTCCTTGTTGGACAGATGATAAATCCTTAATCATTGGAGCGGTGAAAAAAATTGTTAAAGCATACCCAGAAGCAAAAGACAATTTTTACAAAGAATTTCTGCCAGACTCAGAAACTGTTAAAGATTTTGGAAATGTACTTCTATCTCAAGTAGCAGAAAAGGAATCAGAATTATTAGAAATAATAAAACCAGTTCTAAAAAATTGGGATCACGAACGACTTGCCATAATTGATATGATCTTGTTGAAGATGGCTCTTGTAGAAATGACTAATTTTGAAACCATACCTACTAAGGTCACTTTGAATGAGTATGTTGAAGTAGCTAAGAAGTATAGTACAGCAAAAAGCAAAGACTTCGTCAATGGAATCTTGGATAAGCTCCTTAAAGATTTGGAGGCTGAAGGTAAGATTGCCAAATCAGGTAGAGGCCTCGAAGGATAAACAAATAACGAATTTTTCTAATCTATTCTTTCGTATAGTTCTATATTTGAGGGCTAATGGAAAAAATTCTAATCTTAGACTTTGGATCACAATACACACAGCTTATTGCTAGGAGGCTCAGAGAATTGTGTGTTTATAGCGAAATTCAGCCTTATAACAAAGAAGTTGCTTGGTCTGATGATATCAAAGCAGTAATACTCTCAGGTAGCCCATTTTCTGTTAACGATGCGAATGCGTTAGAGATTGATCTTCATAAGATTGTAGGAAGGGTGCCCGTCCTTGGAATTTGTTACGGAGCTCAGTATCTATCTAAATTTTATGGTGGCGAAGTAGGGAAGTCTACTAAACGTGAATATGGGAAAGCAAATTTATTAGTGAATAATGATGTGGGTCTAATGAAAGGGTTTCCAAGAGAATCTCAAGTTTGGATGTCCCATGCTGATACCATAAAACGATTACCTGAGCAATTTGAGCTAATGTGCGTTACAGAAGATATCCCTATAGCTGGCTTCATAAGTAAGTCAGGGGAATTTGATAAACCTGTATTTGCTGTTCAGTTTCATCCAGAAGTAGTACACAGTAAATATGGAAATCAATTGTTCAGTAATTTTCTAGACGCGGCAGGATGCAAGTGTGATTGGTCACCTGATACATTTGTAAGTTCGACAATTCAAAATTTAAAGGATACAATAGGAGACGACTCGGTACTTTTGGGTTTAAGTGGAGGAGTAGATTCTACAGTCGCAGCTAGCCTGTTGCACGAAGCAATTGGAAGTAATTTATATTGTTTGTTTCTTAATAATGGCTTGTTACGCCAAGATGAATATAGCGAGGTAATTGATTCTTACAAGAAGATGAATCTCAATGTTATAGGTGTAGATGCGACTGAAGAGTTTTTATCGGAATTGGACGGAATATCAGATCCGGAAAAGAAGCGTAAAACGATAGGAAGAGTTTTTATTGAAGTTTTTGAAAGAGAAGCAAAAAAGATACCTAACATTAAGTGGTTGGGTCAGGGAACAATTTATCCAGATGTAATTGAATCTGTAAGTGTGCATGGTCCTTCTGTGACAATAAAATCTCATCATAATGTGGGAGGCCTACCTGAAAAATTAAATTTAAAGATTGTTGAGCCTTTACGGATGCTATTTAAGGATGAAGTAAGGAAAGCAGGAAAAGTAGTTAATGTTCCTAATGAAATATTAAAAAGGCATCCTTTTCCGGGTCCAGGCCTTGCAATTCGTATTTTAGGGGAATTATCAAGAGATAAAATCAGTTTAGTACAAAAAGCAGATAAAATATATATAGATCATTTGAAAAAATCTGGTTGGTATGATAAAGTGTGGCAGGCCGGTGCAATACTTTTACCAGTAAAATCCGTTGGAGTAATGGGCGATGAGCGTACTTACGAATTTACTATCGCTTTAAGGTGCGTAAATTCAACAGATGGAATGACAGCGGAATGGAGTAATTTACCGCATGAATTATTAGCAAAGATCTCAAATGATATAATTAATCAAGTTAAAGGCATAAATAGAGTCGTCTATGATATCAGTACAAAACCTCCTGCAACAATTGAGTGGGAATAAGATTTATCTTATCCTTATTTTGTTTTTTGCAGTTTCCTGTGGAGGGACAAAAGACACAGTAAGGAAACAGCCTACACGTACTGCTAAAACCAAAGCGAGTACAAATACGCGTCCAGGTAGTATGAAAAGACCTAAGCGTGTGGGGACAAAAGTAGATACAATTAATTGGACTGAAAAAGATCCTATTGATGTAAGAGATAAATCTTCAGAGGAAATGAATCCTTTGGATGAACTTTCTCCTGTACATAAGAAGAGGTCGTACAATGTAACTACCTTTATTCCTTTCGATACTCGTAAGATGGAGGGAATGCAAATTGCAGATAAATCCCACCCGTCCAGTGCTTATATTCATTACTATGCAGGCCTTAAAATGGGCCTTGCACAACTAGAAGATGAGGGTGTGAATATGAAGGTTAAGATTAAAGATTCAGAAACAGGATCTTATACAGATAAGTTAAAATCAAGTTTGAATTCTGATGATGTGCTTATTATGGGAACTACAGACTTGAAACAAATAAAAGAGGCAGCTAGACTTGCAAAAATTAAAGAAGTAAGTGTTATAAGTCCTATAAAAGCTACTATAAGTATTAATGATAATCCGTATTATTTGCAACTGGTTCCTAATGCGAATGACCATTATTACAAAATGGTGGAACACGCCACAAAGCGGTATGATAGTAAGCAAATAATTATCGTTGGTAGAAATGGAGATAGTAGAGATCAAACTAGGATAAAAAATTTCCAAAAATATAATAGAGAAATCAATGGGTCAGGAGCTTCTAGTTTACATGAATACTATATCAATCCAGATTCGCTTTTGAATGGAGTTTTTGCATTCAACAATATATTTCTGCAAGGCAAAGAATCTGTGTTCATCTTTCCAAATAGGACAAGCAAAGACGAAAATTATTTGAGAAGCTGCCTGAGAAGATTAAATGTTGAAAAAGGATTTAATAAAGTCATTGCATACGTTATGCCTATCGCTTTAAACTCTGACATTATTTCATTCGATTACTATTACAATTTAAATATGCGCGTTGTCAAATCTACATATGTGGATGACACTGATTATCGCGTACAACAATTTAAAAGAGACTTCTTTGCAACCTTTAATACGCTTCCTATGGATGAAGCCTTAGAAGCGTATGATATGATTCGCTTTGTAGGTAGATCTTTGGATAAACACGGGACAAATTTCCAATTTAAAACACCGCAGGATGATGGAGATTACCTTCAGACAAATTTTGACATTAACCAGAAAATCCCAGTCACTTATAAGGGAGGAAAGGAATATCCACCTATTCAGTATTTTGTCAACAGGAATTTGGAAATTCTTGAATTTGATGGTTCCAAGTTCACACCCTCAAAATAACTAGTTTGGAGCTCACTGATGAAAGAAGGATAAAATTTGAGCGTGTTGCATGCAAACGTCAGAATAATATTGCTGTAGTACTTGAGAACGTCCATGATGTGCATAACATAGGGGCAATATTGAGGTCTTGTGAAGCCGTAGGTGTATATAATATTTTTATAATCAATACTGATCCTAGATTACAAGACAAGAAGAAATACAAGGATTTAGCTACTTCTAAAGGGGCGATGAAATGGATGGATGTACGTTTCTTTTATGATCTGAAAGAAGCAATGGAAGTCATAACAAATACATATGAATCCATACTTACAACTCATCTTAATTCTGACTCTGTGTCTATTTATAAAACTGACTTATCAACTTCAGTTGCATTGGTCTTTGGGAATGAACATGAAGGCATCACAGATGAATTACTTACTTACTCTACAAAAAATATTGTGATTCCTCAAGTAGGCTTAGTGCAAAGTCTCAATGTATCCGTGGCAGCAGCCGTTAGTTTATTTGAACTCATGCGACAACGTACAGCCAAAGGACTATATAGTCAGGAATTTGATGCAGCTAACACTGAGCATAAAGCGATGTATGATAAAATGTTTAAGGTGCATTTTGACACCAAATATGCTTAATGCAATATGATTTTCTTTGTAGTTATTTTATTGACCTTGTCTTTAAAACTCAAAATATGCATTCCAGAATTTTTGTTAAATATTCGTACTCTTAAGCCTCTTTTATCAAAGGGGATAATGTTTCCGTCAATGTCATGGACTAGGTAGAGTTCTAATCCAATTATTTCAGAGCTGAATTGAATGCTACCTGTTGATGGATTAGGAAAAACATATAGATTTATTTCATCTGAGTTATCTAATGTGCTACTGGTTTCGCAAACACTATTTACTAACCAATCAAAGCCATCTTTTAGGATTTGGTTTCTGTCAGGGTAATCAATGGTGTGTCCAATTCCTTGCAGTACATTGGACTCCAAACAAGCGTTATTATCGATAAGCGCATTCGAAATGATAGTAAACCTTGTATTGAAATTATCATTAGATCCATGAATTAAATAATAGTTTTCGCCCTCAGCATTCGTTATCACATTACTTACCTCATTTGTTCCATTCACTGCTGCACCTGTAATTAAAGATCCTTTGAAAATACCTGGTCTATGCAAGCCGTATTTGTATGCTGCTCTGCCGCCCCATGAAAAACCGCACAAATAGGTTTGATCTTCATCTATATTATATTCCGTCTTCATTTTATCTAAAATAAAGCTAGTGAAAGCGGTGTCAATAGGGTCATCGACTTTCCCATCTGCACCACCATCAGGGGATATAAGAATCGCACCTACGGATTCAGCAAAGAATACCAGTGTATCTCTCCAAGATTCGCCATCCCATCTGCTTGTATTAAAAGGGTGGAATGCTATAATTGTAGTATTTGATGAATCTGGATTATAGCTGCTTGGAATATAAGCCGAATACGACTTTGCAGGGTCATCTTGAAAAGGAAGAACCTCTGTTATGAGTTCTTGTGCTGTTGATGTTATCGTGCAGAATAGGAATAATGCGAATAAATTAGCTTTCATACCTACGAATATATACTTTAGTGTCAAACAAAATTGTCGTAACGAATTCCTTTTACAATGGATATTGAAAGTTTTAGAATGTATTGCCTTTCAAAGTTGGGATCTGAGGAATGTTTTCCTTTTGATGAAGATACACTAGTTTTTAAAGTCCTGGGAAAAATGTTTGCACTTTGTGGTTTATCTCAAATCCCGCTACGTGTAAATTTAAAATCAGATCCTGACTATGCAGTAGAACTTAGAGAATCCTTTCCAGAGCAAATTATTCCAGGTTGGCATATGAACAAAAAACATTGGAATACGGTATACCTAGAAGATGGATTGGAAAATTCGCTTATTAAAGAATTAGTGGACAACTCTTATGATCTTGTTGTTGCGAAGCTACCAAAGAAAGACAAAGAGCGTTTGAAGCAACTGACAGATGGATAAGCTTGATTACATTATAGTAGGTCAGGGTATTACCGGAACGTGTCTTGCGGTGATGTTAATGGAGCGAGGCAAAAAGATCAAGATAATTGATAATCGTCATGCGTATTCTTCAACTAAAATAGCTGCTGGAATAATAAACCCCGTTACAGGGAGGAAGTATGTGAAATCTTGGATGATGGATACCCTCTTGCCCTTCGCAAAAGAATTCTATATGAATATAGAACTTCAGTTAGGGATGCAATTGATGTTTGAAACTGAAATTAAGAGAAACATGCCCAGTATTGCAGCTGTTAATGAATGGATGGCAAGATGTCAAGATGTCCATTATGACGATTATGTGGGTGAAGTTACTCCAGATAAAATCCTTTCAAACTATGTATATTCTGATCACGGATTCTCCAAAATAAAGAACGTCTTAAGAATTGATATCGCATTAATGATCCAAAAATTTAGATCTATTTTTTTAGATCTCGATATATTGATTGAAGATGAGTTTGATCATATAGATTTGGAGCATAAGGATGGAGTTTTGTATCAGGGTGTCAAGGCTGAGAAAATTATCTTTTGTGAAGGGTATAGAAGTATTTACAATCCTTACTTTAGAAATCTGCCTTTTATTCCACTGAAAGGAGAAGTTGTTGAATTAAAAATTCCTGATCTCAATTTAGATTGTATTCTTAGGCATGATCGATTTTTAGTACCTATGGGGAACGATATCTATTGGACAGGAGGTGGTTATGAACGAGAGATTATAAACGAAGAACCAACGGAAGCTTATATGTTGGAATTAAAGAAAGACCTTGATAGATTTTTGAAATGTGACTATGAAATACTTTCTCACAGAGCAGCAGTTAGACCTGCAGTAAAAGACAGAAAACCTATATTAGGTGAACATTCAGAATATAAAAACATCTTTATTTGCAATGGGATGGGGACGAAAGGAGCTTCCTTAGCACCATATTTCTGTAATCATCTCATTGATCATTTGGAAAACGGTTCAGAAATATTGGCAGAAGTGCATATTGATAGATTTAGGAATGTTGGACATAGTGAATGAGTAAATTACCTTATGATTATATTCAATCATCCTAAAAAATCGTTTATACGTCGAAGCTCTTATCAAATAAGAACTAAAAAGTTCTAAATTTAGTTAGTCTTATAAATATTGAAAGATGTCAGAGAAAAAAGAAAATAATAATCCAATAGCGAATTCAATAATAAAGAATCATATGATCTGGTCAATGGGAGCAGGATTTATCCCAGTGCCCATTGCTGATTTTTTTGCGGTGAGTGCCATTCAGCTTGATATGATTAGACAATTATGCAAAGTGTATGATATTGATTTTAAAGAGACAGAAGGAAAAGCGATAATTACTTCTCTTACAACGTCAGGCTTAGCACGATTAGGTGCAAGAGCAATAAAATTTATACCTGGAGTAGGATCCGTTTTAGGTGGAGTTACTTTAGCAATTTTATCAGGAGGTTCTACGTATGCATTGGGAGAAGTGTTTAAAAAGCATTTTGAAACTGGGGGAACATTTTTAGATTTTGATCCTTCAAGGTTGAAGAAATACTATGATGAACAATTTGAGAAGGGAAAGAAAATGGCAAGGGAAATTAAGGATGAAGAAGAAGTCGTAAAAAAGAAAGTTGATGAAGTGAAAGTGCGTATGAATGTGGATGTTGTTCAAAAAATGAAAGACCTTGCGGACTTAAAAAAAGATGGTGTAATTACTGAGGAAGAGTTTAAAACCATGAAGGAACGTCTCCTTAATTCCAATTGACTTTAGCAGATGGAGTTACATCGTGATTCGTAAAATCTTGATTTAGGAATTTGTAATACGCTGCAATGCCTACCATTGCTGCATTGTCTGTGCAATATTCAAATCTTGGAATATAGGAGTTCCAATTTTTTTCATTCGTCATTACTTGAAATCTCATTCTCAGTTCTGAATTAGCAGAAACACCTCCAGCTATTGCAAGATGCTCAATATCATGTTCTATTGCAGCGCGTTCCAGTGTAGATAAGAGAATATCAACAATCTTCTTTTGAACAGATGCACATATATCCTTCATGTTTTTCTGGATAAATTCAGGATCTTTTTTCATCTCAGCTTTTAAGAAATACATAATTGCAGTTTTCAATCCGCTAAAGCTGAAGTTAAAGCCATCTACTTTAGGGGTCGTAAAATCGTAATTTGGGGTCCCTTCTTTTGCAAGTTTGTCAATTATTGGTCCAGCCGGATAATCTAAGCCTAGGATTTTTCCTGTCTTATCAAAGGCTTCTCCAGCAGCATCATCAATGGTCTGACCCAGTAATTCAAAATCAAAAATGTCATTCACTTTAACAATTTGAGTATGACCACCAGAAACCGTCAGACATAGAAAGGGGAACTTAGGTTTAGGGTCTTCAGCAAAATGCGCTAAAATATGTGCACGCATGTGATCAACTTCAATAAGAGGAATATTCTGGCTTAAAGCTATCCCTTTAGCAAAGCAAAGACCTACTATCAGGCTGCCCAATAAGCCAGGCCCTCTGGTGAATGCAACAGCATCTAGGTCACTGTATGCTATATTTGACTGCTTTAGAGCCATCTCTACTGTGGGTACAATGTTGCTTAAATGTTGTCTTGATGCCAATTCTGGGACCACACCTCCGTAAGACCTATGGACATCCTGCCCACAAACAATGTTGCTTAAAACCTCTCCATTCTTGATTATTGAGGCTGATGTGTCATCACAAGAGGATTCAATGGCCAAGATTATACTCATATTCGCTTTGATGAATGCAATAATTATGTAAAAAATAGTATTATTGTGGACACCATAAATGGTGAAAATTGAATCTAACTTACTAAAAGCTACGTATCAGGATGAGATCAATTATAAATATTATTCTACTTCTGCTTATAGGTGCACTTATTTTTACTCTATATAGCATTATAAAAGAGCCTATTTCGTTTCAAGAAGCGAAAGATAAAAGGAGAGAAATTGTTGTAGATAAGCTTAAAGAAATCAGAACTTCGCAGGAGATGTTTCGAGATATTACAGGTGAATTTGCCAGTAATTTTGATACTCTTGTTTCTGTTCTAAGAACAGATAGTATTCGTTTTGAAAGAGTAGAGGGTGATCCAGATGCAGATGATAAATTCATTCGAACAGTATATTTTAGGAATGCTTTAGATTCTATAAATAACTTAGGAATCAATCTAGATTCACTGCGCTATGTGCCACTTGCTTCCAAGGGGACTGAGTTCTCAATGACCGCAGATACGCTTACTTATCAAAAAACGCTTGTAAATGTTGTAGAGGTAGGAACCCGATGGAATACATTTATGGGCAAATATGGTAGTGAAAAGTATATGAAGTATGATAATTCCTATTTGCCAACTGCAATGTTGAAGTTTGGTGATATGAATACTCCAAATATTACAGGAAATTGGGAAAGATAAGCACAAGCTTTAGAGCTGAGCTTAATCCTAAACTATCTTACCATGTTACTGCCGTGCTTTGCTATGACTATTGTGAATATGCCATATTCAATAGTAAAAATGCATTGTTGTCCCTAGGAAGGTTTACCGTGGATGATGAATCGAGTATTCAAAAAGGTCTTCAAGATTCTGGAATCCTTGATCTTAAAATATCCAAATTCACCCTTGCTTCTTCATTAGCGCCATTAAACTTTATCCAATCTAAGAGTTTCAAAGCCAATAAGTTGAAGTCCTATTTTAAAGATATTTATCCGGCAGACAAATTGCTCACTCAAACACTTAGCTCTTCCAAGTTGAAATCGCAATCTATGCATGTGGCTTTTGGAATACCAAAGGGGGTTATTGCGAGTTTTAAAAAACAAGTTCCAAAGATTAAATTTGTGCACCTCAGTGAACCAATTTGCAATTATGCTAAAAAGAAAAAAATCAATGGCACCCTTGTTATGATAGGTGATGGCTTTGTGGCTATCTCTTCCCATAAAAAAGGAACTTCTTACTTCTATAATAAGTTTGATTGTTTTGGTGACTCTGATGTCTTGTATTATATGAGTTTAGTTTTTGAAGTTCTTGAACTGGACAATGCAAAGGAACAAATTGTAATGGCTGGAAACTATTCAAGTGGTGATAGTTTATCGAAATTACTCAAATCCGAGTTTAAGAAAATAAAGGTAATTTCAGGATTTGATAGATATTGCAGGAAAGCTCCAAACAAAGGGGCATTTTATGCCTCCCATTTTTTGATCAAACAATAGTATGCGTATAGTAGGAGGAGAATTTAGTGGAAGAAGATTTACCCCACCAGCTAAGAACTGGCCAACTCGCCCTACAACAGATTTTTCTAAAGAAGGATTATACAATATTCTCAGCAACAGAATTGATTTTGAGGATACTCGTTTTTTAGATCTATTTGGAGGTACTGGGAATCATTGCTATGAAATGATTTCAAGGGGATGCACAGATGCAACCTATGTTGATAAATTTCCTGCCTGTGTCCGTTTTGTAAAAGAAGTAAGTGAAACTTTAAAAATTACTGATAAGATTCGGATTGTACACCAAGATGTGTTCAAGTTTGTGCGTAATCTCAATGAGAGATTTGATTACATTTTCGCTGGACCGCCCTACGGTCTCCCAAATATTGAAGATATCCCTACTCTTATAATTGATGAAAACCTGCTTAAAAAAGACGGCTTTATTGTATTGGAGCATAATCCTAACGTAAATTTTGAATATCATCCGCATCGCGTGGACAGTAGAAATTATGGGAAAACGATATTTAGTTTCTTTTCTCTTGCAGAAAAAGAGTAGTCAAAATTAAGTCGTACTTTTGTACTCTTAAATCAAGGAAAGAAGACGTGATAACAGAATTACAAACAATTACAGCTAGGGTACTCAGTGAAAAGTTTGATTGTCCTACGGAGCCTAGCTCAGTTGCAGTCAATTTAACAAAGGATGATATTGAAGGTGATTATACTATCGTCCTCTTTCCCTATGTAAAACGATTAGCTAAAAACCCAATAGAGCTTGGGAATTTGATTGGTGCTGATATTTTATCTGCGTTGCCTTCTGCAAAATCTTTTAATGTACTAAAGGGCTTTCTCAATATTAGTTTATCAGACGATTATTATAAGACTTTACTGAAGGGGATCTCTGAAGATGCAGACTATGGTAGAAGGTCGCGCAATGGGAAAAAAGTTATGGTAGAGTTTTCCTCACCTAATACAAATAAGCCACTTCATCTAGGACATATCAGGAATATTCTTTTAGGATGGTCTGTCTCGCAGATATTTGACGAAATGGGTTACGATGTGATCAAAACGCAGATTGTAAATAATAGAGGAATTGCAATTTGCAAAAGTATGCTAGCATGGAGTGAATTTGGAGAAGGAGCAACACCAGAAAGTGCAGGCGTGAAAGGAGATCATTTTATTGGGAAATTCTACGTAGAATTTGA
Organism: uncultured Saprospiraceae bacterium; assembly: GCA_937967615.1. Lineage (GTDB taxonomy): Bacteria > Bacteroidota > Bacteroidia > Chitinophagales > Saprospiraceae > CALCMJ01. Next base: position 18,773 of record CALCMJ010000038.1, on the reverse strand, counting down.
AACAAAATTTAAGGAGGAGTATAAGGCCTGGCAAGAAAATGATGCAGGACAAGTTGTTTACCAGGAATCAAAAAAGACGGATCAATCTCAGGAAGAGTTTTTTAAAGCGTACAAGAATACCTACTTCAATACGCATAGTGAATTAGGTGGCAAATCAAAAGAGATTCTGATTAAGTGGGAGAACGGCGATAAAGATGTATTGGCGCAGTGGAATATGATGAACGATTGGGTGTATGCAGGTTTTAATCAGACATATGAGAATATGGGTGTTCATTTTGATTCAATGTACTATGAATCGGATACTTATTTATTAGGAAAAAAACACATTGAAAAAGGTTTAGCCGATGGCGTTTTTTACAAAAAAGAAGATGGCAGTGTTTGGATAGATCTAGAAGATCAAAAACTAGATCAAAAACTTGTATTGAGAAGCGATGGCACTTCTGTGTATATGACTCAAGACATAGGTACAGTAGAACAGAGGTATGAAGAGACTGGAGCAGAGCGAATGATATATACAGTTGCAGATGAGCAGGACTATCATTTCAAAGCTTTGTTTGCAATTATGAAAAAACTAGGAGCACCATACTCAGATGGTTTGCATCATTTATCTTATGGGATGGTGGATCTTCCTACAGGCAAAATGAAATCCAGAGAAGGAACAGTTGTAGATGCAGATGTGCTCATGGCAGAAGTAGAAGAAGAGGCAAGAGCATCAGCAGGAGAGCGAGGAGAACTTTCAGAGCTGAATGAGAAAGAACAAGAACAGATCATTGATCGAATTGCAAAAGCTGCTCTTAAGTTTTTTATCCTTAGGGTGACAGCGAAAAAACGAATGGTATTTGATCCTAAAGAATCACTTGATATGCAGGGGCAAACAGGTCCCTATATCCAGAATGCCTATGTGAGAATAGCGTCTGTTTTAAGAAAGCAAGAAGGCAAGATAGGAGACCATTCAGAATATATAGAATTAAAAGAAGAAGAGCTTAGCTTGATAAAAGAGTTAGCAAAATATCCTGATATTTTAGAAAGCTCTGCAAAACATTATGATCCTTCAAATCTTGCAAATTTTTGTTACAACCTAGCAAAAACTTATCATCGGTTTTATCATGAGGTGCGTATACTAACTGCAGAAACGGAGGCGGCAAAAAACTTTAGATTGGATCTTTCAATTCAGGTTGCTAAGGTCCTAAAACGCGGCATGTACCTTATGGGTATTGAAATGCCTGAACGTATGTAATTATGAGTACAGAAAAAGAAGAATCTTTAAACTTCATCGAAGAGATAATCGAAGAAGATTTAAAAAACAAAAAACATGAAGGCCGTATACATACGCGTTTTCCTCCCGAGCCTAATGGTAGATTGCATATAGGGCATGCTAAGGCTATTTGTCTCAACTTTGAGATAGCGAAAAAGTATGGTGGAAAAACCAATCTAAGATTTGATGATACTAACCCAACTAACGAAAAAACTGAATTCGTTGATAATATTAAGAAGGATATCAAATGGTTAGGCTATAATTGGGATGACAGAGAATACTATGCGTCTGATTATTTTGATACACTTTATGACTATGCAAAGAAACTTATTTCAAAAGGACTTGCATATGTAGACGAATCCACAGCTGATGAAATTTCTGAGATGAAGGGTACACCCACTGAACCGGGAAAGAATAGCCCATATAGAGAAAGAACTATAGAAGAGAATATGGTGGATTTTGAAAAAATGCGCAATGGGGATTATGCAGATGGAGCTAAGGTATTGCGAGCTAAAATTGATATGTCTTCACCTAATATGCATATGCGTGATCCTGTCATCTATAGAATCAAGCATGAAGATCATCACAGAACTGCTGACAAGTGGTGTATATATCCTATGTATGATTTTGCACACGGGCAATCAGATAGCATTGAGAATATTACGCATTCACTTTGTTCATTAGAGTTCAGACATCATAGACCATTATATGACTGGTTCATTGAACATTTAGAGATTTTCCCTAGTAGACAAATTGAATTTTCTAGGATGAACGTTGAGTACATGATCATGAGCAAGCGTAAACTTATGAAACTTGTAGAGAATGACATTGTTTCTGGATGGGACGACCCTAGAATGTCTACACTTTCTGGTGTGCGTAGAAGAGGGTATCCACCCGAAGGTATTCGCATGCTTATTGAAAAAGTGGGTCTGACAAAACGTGAGAACTTAATTGAGATAAATTTATTGAATGCTTGTGCTAGAGAGGTCTTGAACAAAAAAGCAACACGCGTCATGGTGGTGGAGTCGCCATTAAAGTTAACTATCTCAAACTATCCAGAAGGAAGTTCCGAGTTGCTTAAATCCTTAAATAATCCTGAGGATGAAACGATGGGAGAAAGAGATATTAGTTTTGGGAATGAAATATTTATTGAACGAGAAGACTTTGCTTTAGATCCTCCAAAGAAATACTTCAGACTGGCGCCTGGGAAAACAGTAAGACTTAAGAATGCATATATTATTACCTATGAAGATCATAAAACAGATGCAGAAGGAAATGTTATAGAGGTGATTTGCAAGTACTACCCGGAAACGAAAAGTGGGAGCGATAATTCTGGAATTAAAGCAAAAGGCGTTTTGCATTGGGTAAACTGCGCAGATGCTATTCCTATAGAAATCCGTTCTTATGATACGCTTTTCACTGATCCCACACCTGATAGTCATGAAGATAAAGACTTTTTGGAATTTGTAAATCCAGACTCACTTGTAGTTAACACAAAGGCAATGTCTGAACCCTCCCTGAAATCAGCTGGTGAGTCTGAACATTTTCAATTTTTCAGGAAAGGCTATTATATAAAGGATCAGGATTCTAAAGAAGGTATGCTTGTGTTTAATAGAACCGTGACATTGAAGGATGGTTTTAATAAAAAATAAAGCTTGCTTCTTTTAAAATCTGGAAAGGGATAAAAACTCTAGTTCTTTTGCCTTAACTTTAGAGATCGCCATTTCGCTTAGTAAATCGCCAATCGCTGGAACAAATTTAAAGCCATGTCCACTGAATCCGCATGCAAGAATGACATTCTTATCTGTGTTGTCTAAGTAGTCAATGATGAAATCTTCGTCTGATGAATTCGTGTATATGCAGCTTCCCGCAGCAATCAGATTCTTAGAAGTATTCGGAATATATTTATCCAGGATTTTAGTAATTGTCTCCTTTTCAAATTGTTTAGGCTCTTCAAGCAGATTATCAGGATTTGCACTTTTCCCTGCTACATGATGTGCAAGTTTTAATCCGTATGGAGCATTAGGGTTTCCTTCTGTCTTATATGGGAATCCATAAAATAGTCCTTCGTAATTTGGGTCTTGAATGTTCCAGCACGGAAATTTATGAGGAATGAAATTTGATGTATCGTCTGGTTCAAACCAAAAGAAACTCTGACGCGTTGAATTTAGCTTTATAACATGGCCACTCTCTCTTAGCAGTGCTGACGTCCAAGCTCCTGCACAAAGAATTAATTTTTCAGCTGTAAAATTTCCTTTTTCAGTATATACTGTAATTTTATTATTCTGATAATCCCAATCGTTAACCTTAGTATCAGTAAATAAATTCGCTCCCTCATTCTTAGCCAGTGTATGGTAAGCTTCAATAGTTGTATCAGTCTCAATGAAGCCAGCATCAGGTTCAAGAAGACGTGTAAATTCTGATGGAATGTTAAATTGAGGATAGCTTTGTTTTAAATCTTCTTCTGAGAATTCAGTTAAATGTATTTGGTATTTATTCGCAGAGCGCTGGACACCATTTATTAAGAGTTCGTTTTCTTTTCCGAAATAGATAAGGCCAGTCTTATGGAAAAATTTCTGATTGTAGATATTCTCAAGCTCTTGCCAATTAGTATAGGCTAGATTGAGAAGTGGGACATAATCAGGATGTTCAAAATATGCTTTTCGGATAATCCGACTGCCTCCGGAATGTGAACCTAATCTGTGCGGTGGATGGAATTGATCTAAAGCTAAGACTGACTTACCCTTTCTTGCAGTATAATAAGATGTTGCACTCCCCATGGAGCCAAGACCCAAAATGATAATGTCGTAATGCTTATTCAATGTTATTATTGCTCGCTCTTTTCTTTCTAAAATAAAAGAATCCAAATATCATTGCCCAAAGTAATATCAAGAGAAATCCATCTTTAGTACCCTGAATGGATAAGTCTCTAGTACTATACAGTAAGTATCCCTTTACTAAGAGCATTAGTATAGCGGATAAGAAGAAGCTTAGAATGAATTTAAAAATCATGTTCTAATATAATACTGATTTTTAAAAGCTGATTTACCTTTTTAGTAAAAACAGAACTACAGGGTAAATAATCAATATTATGAACAAATTACTGCCAGTTTTACTCTTTTCTTTACTTACGCACACTTTGATTGGTCAATACTGCACTTCTTCAGCTACAACAGATAGCGACGAATGGATATCCACGGTAAGGGTAGGAGCAAAGACACACAATATTGCACAAAGCGGAGGATACGATGATCAAACCGCTAATTCCCCTTTTTATATTATTAGGGGAGAATGCCAAAACTTTAATATAAACGTTTCTTATTCAGGAACAGAATATGCAGAGTATTTTGGTGTCTGGATTGATTTAAATAATGACAATGATTTTGATGATGCTGGTGAGGAAATAATAAGGACTACTACAGCATACCCATTAGGAATTGCTAGTAATGTTTTTGTTCCAGCTGGTGGATTTACTGGTTTTTCAAGAATGCGAGTAGTGATGAAATATGGGAGTCCTGCAAATCCTTGCGGGAACTTCACCTATGGAGAAGTAGAGGATTATTCGGTTTTTATAGAAAATTTCGCCCCATCATGTGATGGTTTAATGAACAGCAGCTCATTTGAATATATTGAATCTGTAAAGGTAAATGATATAGAAATTGGTACTGGTAACAATGACGGATATTTTAGGGATTACTGCTCTGGATATTATTTGAATATGGGTATGAGCAATAGTGTGGTTTTGACGCCAGGATTTCCAGCAGGTGAATATCCTGAAGTATGGGGAGTTTGGATGGATTATAATAAAAACAATTCATTTGAAGATGCTGGAGAAAAGGTGTTTAGTGGTTCAGCTACAACTGACACAGAATCATTCAATTTGAATATTCCTAATACACTGAATCCATATGAGATGTACAAGATGCGTGTAGTGATAAAATATGCAACACCCGTAGTACACACATGTAATTATTTTTCATGGGGTGAGGTAGAAGACTACTTAGTTACAATTTTAGATCCTTTAGGGGTTTCAGTGGTAGGAGAAGGAGAGGTTTCTGTAAGGAATAATGTTGTTGAAAAAAATGATATCCAATCTTTAGAATTAGTGAAAATCAGTCCTAATCCTGCTCAAGTTTCTACCTGTATTACATTCAAATATGAAAGAGATATTCCAGCGGATTTAGAAATCTACAATCTAAAAGGCGAACTAATGAAACGCGTGGAAAATCAAGAACGTACAAATAAGGTTTGTATAGATGTAAGTATGTTTCCAGAAGCGTATTACATTGCCAAATATAGTTTAGCTGGAGAGGTATTTTCGAGTCCGTTTATTGTGGCACGATAAAGAAGACTATAAGAAATTAAAGGCGCTGAACTCCGTAGTTGTATTTACCTTACAAGTAAGGAGTTTGGCGTTTTTTCAATTATTATATAACTAAACATTAATTCTACTTGAAATATACTTAATCTGACCATTGTGATTAGATTCGTGTTCTACAACATGAAACCATTTGCAATAATTATTTGTAGGGCCCCAAAACCATGATTCATCTGTGTAGAGAATCCAATTATCATCTAATTTTGACATTGCTTCCAATGAGGCTGTTCTCACGGTAGATAGTTTTTCCAAATAGAAATCTAGTGAATGTCCTTTAATTTTTCTTCTTCCTTGGTCTCCTAAATCCATAGCTGTATCCCATTCGTCTGATATGGTTTTATCCCATGAGCCCCAATTCATTTTTTCCAATGTATTAAGTTGATAGTATTTTTCAGTGGCGGCTAAATGTAATAACATAGCACCAATGGTGTTTGATTTTTCATCATGTAAGTAATCTAGCTCAGCCGTACTTAGACCCTGAACAGAGCGGAGTACAGTTTCTCTCATCCAATTCATCATAGATACTAGGGTCCCAATTTGTGGTGAATATCCCTTTTTTGGTCCTATTTCATTTATATTATCGGACGTTTGGATGTCTTGATTGATTAGATTCTGAAAAGAATTAACTGATACACCTGCAGCTCCTAAAGCGCACAAGGATGTATTTTGGAGAAAGTCTCTGCGATTCGTATTTAGCTTCATTATTTGTATTTTTTAATCTATACTCTTAGTAACGTGAACTTATTCAATTAGTTACGTGCTTTTAAATATAATTTTTGTTGTATTCATTTGTTGATAATATCCTCTTTATAAATGTAACATCATCAGGAATTACTAGGTATTTAAAGCATTGCTAAAGGAAAACGGGGGTAAATATGTTGGATTCGCTGCCTTCAATCTGGATTATTTACAAACTTGGTCTTGAATGAGCACAATCTCTATTTTATTTCGTTTTAATATATAATTAACAGTCATAAATCCTTAATTTAACCTTTCAAGATGGAGAAATGAACAACAAACAAACTCATCTTGTAAGCATTATATAATAAAACAATACATATGAAAAAGCTTAGTACAATTGTGCTTATACTGTTTTTTGGATCAATAACAGTGTTTGCACAAAGAACCGTTACTGGTACTGTCAAGGATGCTTCGGACGTTCCTATGATAGGCGCTAACGTTATCGTAAAAGGAACCACAACAGGAACAATTACTGACATTGATGGTAATTATTCTTTAGTAGTCCCAGATGGTTTTAACACTCTTGTAATTTCTTATACAGGGTACGGAGACCAAGAAATTGATGTAACCAATGGAGGAATGGCAAGTGTGATTCTTACAGAGGGTACATTACTTGATGACATTGTTGTTGTGGGCTATGGTTCACAGCAGAAAACTGATGTATCAGGTTCAATATCACAAGTCGATGGTGATGATATACAAAATAAATCGATTGTCAGTATTGACGGTATACTTCAAGGAGAGGTTCCAGGTTTGTTAGTTACCTCAAACTCAGGACAGCCAGGAGCTGGTATGTCAATGAGAATACGTGGTAATTCTTCTATAAATGCTGGTAACGAGCCTTTATACGTAATAGATGGTATTCCAGTAACTACTGGTGATTTTTCAGAGCAGTATTATGGTGGAATGGATCATAATGTTTTATCTGACATTAATCCTTCTGATATAGAATCTATAGAGGTTTTAAAAGATGCAGCCTCAGCTTCTATATACGGATCACGTGCATCTAACGGTGTAGTTTTGATTACAACCAAAAGAGGGTTTAACGGAGATGCTAAAATAAACTTTGGATATTCTAGAGGAAGTCAAGAAGCGAACAGAACTTGGGATATGCTAAGTGGTGAACAATATGCAGAGTTGACAGGAAGTGATTGGAACGGTAAAAATGCAGATTTCTTTGGTGCGTTATACCGTACAGCTCCAATAACTCAATATGACTTAGGAGTATCTGGTGGAGATTTAAAAACAAAATATTACCTAGGTGGATCTTTCTTTGATCAAGACGGAACGATCCTTAATCAGAATTTTAATAGAATTTCAGGTCGTATGAATTTTGATCACTCTGCGAATGATTGGTTAACCTTGAATGCAGGTATCAACATGGTTAAGAGTGAAACGAATGTAGTGCAATCTGATAATAACATTTATGGTGCATTAAGTTTAGCCATTCTACAACCTCAGAATGTAGATATTTACAAAGAGGATGGTTCTTATAATTTTGATGGAATGTTTTTTGAAAATCCAATTGCAACGGCAGTGGAAAAAACAAATAAAATTAATTCGAGAAGGACTTTAGGAAACGTAGGGGTTAAAGCTCAGATTATTGAAGGTTTAGCTTTTAATTCTAAGGTAGGATTAGATATTACAGATTTTAATGAGAGAATATATAACCCTGTGACTACTTCACAAGGTGGTGGTGTTGATGGAGCGGCGTTTTTAAATACAACGTCTGCAATCAGAACTATTTTCCAAAATTATTTCGATTATCAAAGAAGTTTAACTAGCTCTATTGGACTAGGATTAATAGCTGGAATTGATTTTGAGAAATACAATGTAGATAATACGAGTTTAGCAGGAACGGGATTCCCAAGTGCTGAATTTCAATACTTGGCTTCAGCAGCTGAATATACAAATGCAGCGCAAGACATAACTGGGAATAGATTACTTTCTTATTATGGACGTGCTAACTTTAGTCTATATAATAAGTATACAGTTACGGGTACGTTTAGAGCTGATGGTTCTTCAAAATTTGGAGCAAACAATAGATACGGATATTTTCCTTCAATTTCAGCGGGATGGCAATTGGACAAAGAAGCTTTCTTATCTGAGTCATCTTTAATTGATGATCTTAAATTAAGAGTAAGTTTTGGTTTAACGGGTAACCAACAAGGATTGGGGAATTTTGCTTCTAGAGGTTTGTCTTTAGGTGGGAATAATTACCAAGGTTCTGCTGGTGTAGCTCCTAATTCACTTCCTAATGCAGATTTAAAATGGGAAGAGACTTCAGAGTTTAATGTTGGATTAGATTTTGGAATCTTAAGCAGAGTATCTGGTACATTTGATTACTACATTAAGAATACAAATGATTTATTATTGAATCGTCCTCTACCTCCAAGTTCAGGGTTTACAGGTATAGATCAGAACGTTGGAAAGATGAAGAATTCAGGTGTTGAATTAGGTCTGAATATTGACATCCTTAAAGGTGAAATTGGATGGGATTTAGGTCTTCAATTTGCTAAGAATACGAATGAGGTTGTTGAATTATTTGATGGCCAAGGTTTTGATGCAGGTTTCATAAATAGAATTGATGAGGGTCAGCCATTATCATATTTTTATGGTTGGAAATCATTGGGAGTAGATCCTGCTACTGGAGATCTTATGTTTGAAGATATTAATGGTGATGGTGACATTAATGGTGATGATTATCAATTTATAGGTAGTCCTCATCCTGATTTCACTGGATCAGTTAAGTCTGGTCTTTCTTTCAAAGGATTTACATTGGATGCATTCTTAAACTTTGTTCAAGGTAATGAGGTTTTAAATTATACAAGAGTATTTAACGAGGATGGATTAAGACGTGGGTTTAATAATAACACAAGAGTTTTAGATGCTTGGAAAGAAGCTGGTGATCAGACGGATGTATTTAGAATTGGAGGGGATAATGCAGCGATGAATGGTGCAGGTACTTCTTCTCATTGGGTTGAAGATGGTTCTTTCGTTAGATTGAAAGCTGTAACATTAGGATATCAACTTCCTGCTAGTGTTATAGAAAGAGCAGGTTTGTCTGGTTTGAGAATCTATGTTTCAGGTGAAAACCTTGCGCTTTGGACGGATTACCTAGGATTAGATCCTGAGGCAAATTTCCAAGGAACTTCAAATCTTACTTTAGGAACTGATTTTTTAACTCAAGGACTTAACAAAACGATTAAATTCGGAGTTATCGGATCATTTTAATCTATTGTTTAATTAAAAATTAAAATTATGAAATACATAATAAAATATATAAGTCTATCGATCCTTGCAATAGGTTTTTTCGCTTGCGAAGGGCCTTTGGAATTGGATCCGGCTCAATCTATTGACAGTGAACAGCTGATCACGGATGCAGCAACTGCTGCCGTAGCAATGAATGGTTTGTACAGTAACGCTCAGGATCTTTGGGGTGGCATAACTACAATCACTATGGATGTAGGAACAGATATTACTGATCATATTGGGACGTTCCCAAATTGGTTAGATATAGATAACAGTGAACAGTTGCCTGATAATACAGGTATTGATGATTCATGGATTAATGGTTACGCATTAGTATATAATGCGAATGTAGTTTTAGCAGTTGTTCCTACTGTAAGTGATCCAGGGTTGGATGTGAATCAAGCCTTGGGCGAGTCTAGGGCTTTAAGAGCTTGGGCATATTATTACATCACGAATATATTTGGTGATGTACCCTTAATTCAAAGTCCTATTTCTACTGTTGATGAAGTAAATGTTACTAAATCATCTCAAGGAGATGTTGTTAATTTTATCATTAGTGAGTTAGAGCAGGCATTAGGAGAGTTAGGAGATGGAGGATCTGCAAATAGAATTACAAAAGGTGGTGTTAATGCAATGCTAGCTAAGGTTTATGCACATGTAGGTAATTGGTCAATGGCTTCGGCTGCTGCTGATAGAGCAATCTCAGGAGGTTATGCATTAGCAACTGACTATATGTCTATATTTGATGGATCTGTTTCTTCTGAAGCAATTTTCCAATTGGATTTTAACTCTACAGATGCCAATAGTATATCTTTCTATTACTGGGATACACCAGGGGGAAGACATGAGGTAGGTCCATCTGATATGATTAGAAATTCATTTGATGCGAATGATGTAAGAGCTGCTTCGATAACAGCTGCTCCTAATTCTGTAAATGCAGATTTTCAAGTAACAAAGTATTCTGACTTTGCTTTAGGTACTGATAAGCCAATACTTTTGAGATTAGCAGATGTACTTTTAATTAAGGCAGAAGCACAAGCTGAGTTAGGTAATTTTGGCCCTGCTTCTGATTATTTAAATATGGTGAGAGCAAGAGCTGGCTTAGGAGATGCTACTTTAGATGCTGGAAACTTTAAAGACATGATTCTTACAGAAAGAATGAAGGAACTAGCCTGGGAGGGTGGACATAGATTTATTGATATGCAAAGAACTGGTAGAGCAGCAAATTACGCTATTGCGAATGGTGAAGATGCATGTAAATCTGTTTGGCCTATTCCAAGAGCAGAAATAGATGCAAATACTGCAATGGAGCAAAATCCTTGCTACTAGAGTAATTAACTGCTATTTAGTTAAAATAAAGTATAGAGCCATTTCAATTGAAATGGCTCTATTTTTTTTTACCTAATATATAAGAATGTTCTGTCCTAGCGAGAACGCTATTGAACAGTATTTAATCTGCCTTAAAATATATAAATTTGATCAACGTTTCTTGATAAATTACTGAGTATGCGAAATACAATTTTCATTTTATCTCTTTTGATTTCTATGTCTTTATCTGGACAGGATAATAACCCTGTGGAACTCGGAAAAATAAAATGGTTTAGAAATTATTCAGAAGCGATACAAAAGGCTCAAGAGGAAGACAAAGCTATTTTTCTGTTATTTCAGGAAGTTCCTGGCTGTGCTACATGTAGGAATTATGGACAAAATGTTTTAAGCAATGGCTTGTTAGTAGATGCTATTGAAAATGAATTCATTCCGCTCGCTATCTATAACAATAAAGGAGGCCATGACAAAGAAGTTTTAGAATTATATAATGAGCCAAGTTGGAATAACCCGGTCGTACGCATTCTTAATAAGAACGGGGATAATTTAATCAATAGAATTTCTGGAGATTATTCTATTCAAGCTGTAACACATGGGATGCTCACTGCACTTAAGAAACAGAAAAAAGAGATTCCTGGGTATTTAAATATACTGAATGAAGAAAATACTGCAAAGCAAAAAAATCTTTCAGAAGAATATTATAAAATGTATTGCTTCTGGAGTGGGGAAGGACATTTAGGTGGACAAGAAGGTGTTCTGGAAACTAGCCCTGGATTTATGAATGGCTATGAGGTTGTTAAAGTAATCTATGATGAGAAGAAATTAAGTAAAAAGAAATTAGATAGTTATGCGAAAGAGGCAAGTTGCACACCAGTGCAGTCTTCAAAATTTAGAGAAGATAAGGATCCACAGTACTATCTTAAACGTACAATTTACAAACATCTTCCTCTCACATCTATGCAGCGTACGAAGATGAATAGCGCACTGGCATCAAATAAAGATCCTGAGCTTTTTCTGAGTCCAAAGCAATTAGAATGGCTTCAAAATATTAAGACAAGCAAGAAGGAGAATTATCCTCTAAGGTATACAAGGGACTTTGAGAAAGAGTGGTGGCTTATGGAATAAGTACATTTTTATAGAATGATCTGTATTCTCTGCAAAATCAAGAGTTTAATATAGTCAGTACTTTCTTATATTTGTATCCAAGTGAGCAAGGGAAAAGTCATATTACAAGAAAATAGATTTCATCTTACATTAGAGAGATTAGCGCAAGAACTCATAGAGCGCTATGGCGATTTTTCTGATTGCTGCATCATTGGGATACAAGAAAAGGGTGTTGTATTAGCAGAACGTCTCATTTCAATTATTAAGACCCGCAAGAAAAAGCTCGATATTCGTTTCGGTAAATTAGATATTACCTTTTATAGAGACGACTTCAGAACGCGAGAGAACCCAATAACAGCAAACAGAACAGAAATTGAGTTCATGCTTGATGGCAAGAAGGTAATTCTTATTGATGATGTTTTATACACAGGTAGAACGATCCAATCAGCCCTATCCGCATTGCAAGATTATGGCAGACCATCAAAAGTTCAGCTTTTAGTGATGGTAGACAGACGATTTAATAGACATTTACCTATACAACCTGATTTTACAGGATTGACTGTAGACTCTATGGATGAGGCCTATGTAAAAGTATTACACAAAGAAATTGATAAGAAGGATCAGGTCTTACTGTTCCCAATTAAAGACTAATGATTAAATGAAACAAAGCCAGTTAAGTACAGATCATTTACTCGGTATAAAATACATCAATAAAGAAGATATAGAGCTTATCTTCAAAACTGCAGAGAGTTTTAAGGAAGTTATAAATAGGCCAATCAAGAAAGTGCCATCCTTAAGAGATATTACTATTGCAAATCTTTTCTTTGAAAATTCTACGCGTACTAAGATGTCATTTGAATTAGCAGAAAAACGATTATCCGCTGATGTTATAAATTTTAGTTCTTCCTCATCTTCTGTAAAAAAAGGGGAGACTTTACTCGATACTGTGAACAATATATTATCCATGAAAGTGGATATGATCGTAATGCGTCATCCGGCACAGGGTGCGCCTTTCTTTCTTTCAAAACATGTAGATGCCAATATAATTAACGCGGGAGATGGAACGCATGAACATCCCACTCAGGCATTGCTAGATAGCTTTTCTATGATAGAGAAGTTAGGTACACTAAAAGGAAAGAAAGTTCTGATCGTGGGAGATGTTAAACATAGTAGAGTTGCCCTTTCAAATATATTTTGTCTACAAAAACTGGGAGCACAAGTTATGGTTTGCGGTCCGCCTACGCTCATCCCCAAAATGATAGACGTATTGGGTGTTAAGGTGGAATATAATCTCCGCAAAGCGCTTGAATGGTGCGACGTGGCTAACTTACTGCGCATCCAATTAGAACGACAAGACATTCAATACATTCCGTCACTTAGAGAATATTCATTGTACTACGGTGTAAATAAAAAGCTTTTGGATTCGTTAGATAAGGAAATCCTGATCATGCATCCTGGCCCCATAAACAGGGGAGTAGAAATTACTTCTGATGCAGCAGACTCAGAACATTCCATCATTTTACAACAGGTAGAAAATGGAGTAGCTATTCGGATGGCTGTCTTGTATTTACTGGCAGGACGAAGAGAACCTGAGATTTAAGATGTTAAGACAATATTAAACTGAATCACAAATGAACACAGAACGTTCGCATTATGTTACTTGTGATGTTAAACTATATTCAGAGGTATGAAAACATTGTTGGCCATCATTATAAGCTTCGTAGCCGTAATTACTTGTTTTGGACAAGAAGGGTATAACATAGATGTAAGAATCAATGGGTATACAAATGACACACTAATAGTAGGTTACTACTTTGCGGACAGACAGCTAGTACTAGATACAGTGTATAATGAAAAGATAGGTGAGTTTAAAATTAAGGGAGAAGAGCCACTACTCCCTGGTATGTATTTAGTTTTGACATTGCCAGATAGACAGGTAGGTCAATTTATGGTGCCAGCTGATGACCAAGAATTTAAATTGGAGTTTAATATCGCAAATATGCGTTTCGCAGAAGTTGAGGGTTCTATTGATAATCAGATGTTTCAAGATTACTTAGTCTACATTGGGAGTTGTAAGGCCACAGCAGATAGCATACATGCTAAGTTAGAAATAGATGGTACTGATCCTGTTAAGCGGGCTGAGCATGAAGCTGCACTTGATATACTTGATGATAAAGTAAATACCCACTTAGAAGATCTAATCCAAAGATATCCGAATACGATCACATCACTTTTATTGAAATCAAATATGGCAGTGCCAATGCCAGAATTTGAAGGACATCCAGATTCAATTCGGCTTAAGCGGTATCACTATTTTAAGAAACATTATTTTGATAATATTGACCTGAATAATCCTGCAATACTGCGGACTGCATTTTTGCATGCGAAGATCAAATACTTTCTAGAAACACTTACACAGCAAAATCCGGATTCTGTTTCTCATGCACTTGATTTCTTATATGGAAATATGGATGAAGATTCAGAATTGTTTAAATCGTATTTGAGTCACTATCTAAGTAAATATGCAAAGTCAAAGTTCATAGGCCATGATGCTATCTATGTGCATCTAGTAAAAGAATATTATGCAAAGGGCAAAGCGCCCTGGGTGGAAGAAGAAACTCTAGAAAAGATGAAGGATGAGGCGAGACGACTAGAGCCTATTCTAATAGGAAAGACTGCGAGTGATATTAGAATGTACAAAGAAGACGGAACAGATGTTTCCATTTCAGAGTTGGACTACACCTATTTAGTTATCTATTTCTGGGATCCAGATTGTGGGCATTGCAAGAAGAGTACGCCTAAACTTATTGAGTTTGAACAGAATTATAAAGATAAGGGAGTAAAGGTTTTAGCCGTGTGTACTGCATTACGAGATAAGACAGCAAAGTGCTGGGACTCAGTCAAGGAAAAAGGCATGTTAGGATTTATCAATGTTACAGATGAAAATCATAAGTCAAGGTTTAAACTGAAATACAATATTAAAACTACGCCTACTGTATTTGTTATAAATAAAGAAAGAGAAATTTTGATTAAGGGATTAGGTGTGGAGCAGTTGCCAAGTGTGATGGACAATATTATAAGCAATAATCCATAGATAATTGTAATTTGATTTCTGATTTAAAATCTAATAAATTTCCTTTAGCCAAACTGTTTTCTTCTTTAAAACGCATCTCCACATAAGTTCTGCTAAGTTTATAGTTAACAACTGCATATGACCAACAATGATATCTTAAGACGTATACGCTACATGTTTAACTTTAGTGATCTCAAAATGATCGCAGTGTTTAAATTAGTGGATTACGATGTTCAGATAGAAGAAGTTTGTGACTGGTTGAGACGCGAAGATGATCCATTATTTGCGGAAATTACAGATAAACAACTTGCCACTTTTCTAAATGGATTGATCATTGAAAAACGTGGAAAAAGAGAAGGCCCTCCAGCAGTCGCTGAAGATCCATTAAGTAATAATATGATCCTAAGGAAATTGAAAATTGCTTTGGAATTAAAATCTGAAGATATGTTAGAAGTGTTTGCTTTGATAGATAAAAAGATTAGCAAACATGAGCTAAGTGCTTTTTTTCGTAATCCTAATAATAAATCATACGAGCTGTGCATGGATCAGTATTTAAAGTATTTTTTAAATGGCTTGCAAGTGAAATTTAAGAGGGAATTGGAAGGGTAGGTTAAAACTTTCAATATCGTTCAGAAAGCATAGATCTCTCGGTGGGGATCGGGATGAAAAATAGGGACAAACAAATACGCCACTTTCTCTTAGTCACCCCTTCGCGCAATTGCTTAGTCCATGACTTTACTTTCAATTTGCCCGCATAAGCAACATGGAGGGTTTAGTGTTCCTGAGTCAGAATGACTCTGGAATACCGCGCGAACAGCAAGCCCGTAATACTGCGGCCCTACGCAGTAGGGGTATGCCCAAAAGAAAAGTTTATTGAAAATTCTGTAAACAGTTTTTAATCCTACTTATCGCCTCCACAAGATCTTCGTCAGAGGCAGCATAAGATAGGCGGAAACATTTATCATCACCAAATGCCACGCCTGCTACAACTGCAACATGTGCTTCGCTTAAAATTATGTTTGCAAAGTCATCACTGTTATTAATTGTAAGAAGACCATTTGTTCTTCCGTATAGCTTACTGATGTCAGGGAAAATGTAAAAGGCTCCATCTGGATCATTACACACAATGCCTGGAATTTCCGAGATCAAAGAAAGAACGAGTTTTTTTCGCCTAAGAAAAGCGGCCTTCATCTTTTCAGTAGGCCCCATATCTCCAGAAAGCGCCAAAGCAGCGGCTTTTTGTCCAAAGGAATTAGCACCAGAAGTAAAGTTTCCTTGCACTTTAGCGCAGGCGACTGCTAACCAATCTGGTGCACCCATGTAACCCAATCGCCATCCTGTCATTGCAAATCCTTTTGCAAATCCATTGACGGTAATCGTCTGATCTTTCACTATATCAAATTCACCAATACTGGTATGCTTACCAAGAAAGTTGATATGTTCATAGATTTCATCAGAAACAACAAAGAGATTATCATACTTGTCAATCACTTTTGCTAATTCAAATAACTCGTCATGTGTATATACAGAGCCAGTAGGATTACAAGGCGATGAAAAGATTATAAGTTTTGATTTAGGATTTATCGCAGCTTCTAACTGTTCAGGTGTTACTTTAAAATCTTTCTCGATACCTGCTTTGACAAAAACGGGTGTGCCACCAGCAAAGCGAACAATGTCATTATAAGAAACCCAATAGGGCGTGAATATTATTACCTCATCACCAGGATTAAGTAAACTCAACATGATGTTTGCAATGGTTTGTTTAGCACCATTAGAAACAACAATTTGGTTAGTATTGTAATCGAGATTATTATCTCTCTTAAATTTTTTAGATATCGCTTCTCTAAGTTCAGGCAGTCCAGGAACAGGAGTATACTTTGTATATCCATCATCTAATGCTTGCTTAGCAAATTCCTTGATGTGATCAGGAGTATCAAAGTCGGGCTGGCCTATACTTAAGCTGATAACGTTCTTTCCTTGCGCGGAGAGATCCCTTGCTTTCTGGGCCATCTTCAAAGTAGCAGACTCTGCCATATTTTGAAGTTTTTTGGATAGGTATTTAGTTTTATCTACTGCCATGGTAAAAGTTATGATTTCAAATGTAAGTTAATCTGAGAAACATATTTAATATTTTAAATATATATTTGGCTGAGTAAAGAAAGAGCATGTCTAAAACAATACAAGTCTTTGTAACTGGAGGAACCTTTGATAAAGACTATAATTTTATAACTGGTGAACTCTATTTTAGTGATACGCATCTTAAAGCGATGTTTGATAGAGGTAGAAGCACGCTGGATATTGACATCAAGACGCTTATGATGATTGATAGTCTAGATATGACGGATGCAGATAGAGATATCATTGTGCATTCCTGTAAGAATTCTAAAAGCAAGATGATACTCTTAACACATGGGACAGATACCATGGTAGAAACAGCTTCTCGCATCGCTCATGCAGGAATAGAGGACAAAACCATAGTAATAACGGGTGCAATGATTCCGTATGCCTTTGGTACTTCCTCTGATGGTTTCTTCAATTTGGGTAGTGCTCTTGCCTTTGTCCAATTACTCAGACCTGGTATATTTATCGCCATGAACGGTAGATTCTACAATTGGGATAGGGTTAAGAAGAATCGTGCTACAGGCTATTTTGAGCAGATTGGAAATTAACCATCTGTTTTACAGTGCAATAACATATATGATTTTTTTTAAATATTTATTTACATATTAAAGAAATTTGTAATAAATAACTACATTTGTTCTAAGATTAGGATCTTCAGAACTATATAAGCTATGAATAAGATTATTGTTATTACCGCAATCTTTCTAACACTCACACTCACAAACGCAAGTAGTCAAAACCCGTATTACAACAGTGGAATTTCTGTGAAAGCCCTGTTTATGGATTACCAATCACAAAATGGTGGCTCATTAACTGACTTCAAATCCTATCATCATGGGTTTGAAATAGGATATATGGAGAACTTGCAAAGAAATATAAATCTTGTTGTTCCCATAAAGATTGGAGTAGTCTCTAGTCATGACAACAACGTAAGTGATATAAATAACTGCCTGCATAAGACGGTCTATGGCATTGATGCTATACTTCAGTATCAATGGTATAAGCCCAATTCTTCTATTACACCTTATGTTATGGGAGGCCTTGGTGGTGTCTCAGAGGTGGAAGGCGATTTTAATATTCAGGCACCATTAGGTGCTGGATTGTTTTTTAAAGTTGCTGAGAACGCATACATAAACTTTCAATCAGAGTATAGACTTGCTTTTACTGAAGATCGCAATAATTTGCATCACGGTTTAGGTTTTGTTTACCTCTTAGGTAAACGTGGAAAGTCTGATGGGCTTATGGACAAGATGAAGGAAAAGAAAATGTTGAAAGGCGATTCAGATGGTGATGGTATTGCAGATGATTTAGATCTCTGTCCACAATCAGCAGGACCTAGAGAATTAAACGGTTGCCCAGATGGAGATATGGATGGTATTGCAGATTACAAAGATGCTTGCCCAACTACGCCTGGATTAAAGGCTTTCAATGGTTGTCCTGATACAGATGGTGATGGTATCTCAGACAAAGACGATGAATGTCCAAATATGGCGGGTGTCCTTTCAAACAATGGTTGCCCAGAC
>CALCMJ010000037.1 GCA_937967615.1 uncultured Saprospiraceae bacterium | reverse complement strand
CCTAAAGGGGTAGTTAGTCTGCTTATTAGTATAATATTTTTCTTATCACTCTGACTTGGTGATTTGCCAATAATTTTTTTGAATGTATAAGCAAAGCCACTTAATGAATCATAACCACTATCAAAAGCAGTTTCTGTAGTTTTCTTTCCAGTTTTCAATTCTAAATAGGCATTGTTGATTCTGTACATTCTTTGGTAGGCTTGGAATGTCATACCGTAATTTTTATTAAACCATCGACGTATCACTTCAGGACTCATATCTTTTTGTCGAAGTTGATAATCCGAAATCTTTTCTTTAGGATTATCTTTAACTAATCTAATGGCTTTCTCCACCTGTTCAGGTGCTTCATTTGCATTTTCTGTAGGACGACATATTTTGCAAGGTCTATATCCATTATCTAATGCTTCCTTGAATGAAGTGTAAAATTCGACATTTTCCAATTTTGGCTTTCTTGCTCGACAAGTCGCAATACAAAAAATAGATGTTGTTTTTACACCTACAAAAAAGATACCGACGAAGCTTTGTTCTCTCTCTAACAATGCTTTGTAATAAGTTTCTATTTTCTTGCTTTCAGTAATCAGCATTTAGAAAATTGATTTAAAAGATTCTTGGTTCATTATCACTTCTGTAGCGTTTTTTAATTGCTTATACATGGTTTCAAACAGAAAGTTGCCCATACTTATTCTTTTTACTCCTAGTTTTTCTAAGACTTTAAAAGTTGGAAGCTTTGGCATGCACATTACATTGATTGGCAAATTAGTTGAATTAACAATGGCCTTAATGTCATTTTCATTTACAATGCACGGGGTGAAAATTCCATCTGCACCAGAATCTTGATAAAGTTTAATTCTCTTTTGCGTTTCTTTAACCACATCTTTTTGTTGCAGGAGGAATGTGTCAGTTCGTATGTTTAGAAAAATATTAATATTTCTCTTTTCCAAAGTATTCTTTATATATGATATTGTTTTTGCAAATTCTTCAGCAGTAAATATGATACGCTTTTCTTTAATAATACTATCCTCTACGTTAATTCCAACCACTCCAAGATCTGCTAATCTTTTAATATTATTAACAATTTCATTTGGATTACGGCTATATCCAGATTCCAAATCAACGGATAGAGGTAATTTTGTGTTTAATGAAATTCGTTTTATAAAATACTCCATTTCAGAGAATTCCATTTCTTCTCCATCATTGTATCCTAAAAGTGATGCAATTGCCGAGCTCGAAGTTCCCACAGCTTGAAAGTTTAATTGCTCAGCTGTCTTTACACTAGGCACGTCCCAAATGTTTGCGATTATTAAGGGTTTGTCTTGATAGTGTAATTTCTTAAATTCCATTTATGAATATTTTGATGTAAAGTAACTACAATGGAATTTGATAGGCAACCGAAAATTGGACGAGTATTTTTGCTTAATAAATCCATTATAGTAAGATGTGTCGCTATCCACTATGGTGACTAAGATCTTCCCATCCTAAGCCTGTTTATGTCTTCTCTAAAGATAATTGATCAAGATACCTCGCAACATATTTTCCAAAAATGTCAAATTCTAAATTAACACTATCTCCCACTTGCTTTGTGTGCAAGTTCGTGTGGGTAAATGTGTAAGGAATAATGGCGACTTGAAATTGACTTTTACTTGGATCAATGACCGTTAGGCTTATCCCATCAATACAGACAGAGCCTTTCGAGACGAGTAGGGTGCTGTAGCTTTCTGGATACTGAATAGTAATTATCCAGCTTCCATCACTATCGTCAATGGCAAGGATCGTACCTGTCGTGTCAACGTGTCCTTGTACGAAATGACCATCAATGCGACTATTTGCTAATAGACATCTTTCTATGTTTATATAGGCTCCTTCCGCTAATTGACCCAGATTTGTCTTGTTTAGCGTTTCTTGAATAGCAGTTACCTGATATTGATTATCCGTTTTTGAAACAACAGTCAGGCATACACCATTATGTGCTATGCTTTGGTCAATATATGTATCTGCTGCAAAACTAGACTGAACTGTAAAGTGCACGTTTGTTCCCTCACTTTGAATTTTGACTATCTCCGCTTTCTCCTCTACTATTCCTGAAAACATAATTAATTATTACGAATTAAATGAATGAACCCGGTGAGTAATTGTGTGCGTTTTTCAAGCCCAGATGCTTCCTGCTCAAATACCTCACATGTATAATGATAGACTCCCTCATCCATGTTCTTTCCTGATTGATTCGTTCCATCCCAGTTTATATCTGGATCAGATGTTTCGTAGAGCAAGTTTCCCCACTTGTTAAAAACTTGAAAATTAATCCTATCAATGTACCTTCTTCGCAATGGCTTGAAAAGATCGTTTGCACTATCATTGTTAGGGGTGAACGTGTTTGGTAACTCATACACAGGACAATTGTCAACGCAGATGATAGGGCTTAACATGGATTCATTTCCTAACGAATCTAAAACTGTGATCCTATAGCAAGAGACTGAGCCGTCAGTTGGAAGATGCACATAACTCAATGTTTGTATATCATCTATTTCTGCTAGTACAGTAAATTCCCCGTTGCGGGTAGGTGCATAATACACTATATACGAACTTGCATCAAAACTATTTGCGCAAATGTTTAAAGGATTAGGCCAAGTTAATATATTTGATGCCACATCTTCTTCGCCAAGTTCCTCACATGGATTTGCAACAGAAAGATCGATGCTGCAAGGAGCAATATTGTCTACAGCTGTAGCACAGGACTTCTGAGAAAAATTAATCAATAGTGGCTCTAAATCAGCTACTCCATATGTGCCTCTGGATTTAATTTTATAACAATAGTTTGTTCCATTTTCTAAGCCAAAATCTATATAGCTTGTGCTGGAAGAACTGCCTATCGAATCGTAATTCATTGTGAGCGCATTCAGTCGCAATATATCAAAGCTGTAATTCTGCCAAGACACATTGTTACTCCAGTCTAGAATACAACGTTGATCTGATCCTTCTACATTCAGAAATATAGATGCACTTTCCTTAGAGATTTTTGCAACACTATTTGAATTGCCCTCCGTATATAATTCTACCTTATAAGTGATTTCATTTTCTTCAGTATTCAAACCTGTATCTATATAACTGCTGTCTACAGCTACCGCAAAAAAATCAGAAGTGAAACGGGCATCAGGAATTTCAACAAAATCAGTTTGTCCCTCATCTCTTCGTGTAAGCTGATAAATGTAAGGCCCTGGATTTATCAGCGTATCTAGATCCTCTGCCTTAGGTTTTGTCCATTTGATAAAAATTTCTCCGCTATTTAAATCTGTTTCGTCTACTGTGACATTCAATAAAACAGGAAAATCTCTAAATGCTTGTACACAGACTTCATTGGATGCTAAACTCTCGACCCTATTAAAAGGATTGCCTGAACTTGTCGTCTGTGCAAATTCTGCTAATACTCTATAACACAGAAAATTTTCTCTCTCCACATCCTTATCCAGAAAGAAATACCTTCCGTTATCATTTTCAGTAGTAAGAAATTCAATCTTTTCATATCCTTTGCCTGCTAAACCTCCTAAGCATGTATCTAATGCAAAAGGATTACTTCCATTTCTCTTCCAAACTGAAAAGCCAGTGAACGCACTATCTAGTTCACAATCGTATGGCAAGGCCCAATCCAAAAATACATCGTCTCCCTGCACAGTCGCCGTTAAATCAGTAGGAGGAGGGGCTGTAACTGTTATCCTAAGTGCCTTAAGATCTGCTAGCCCTTGATTATTTCCAGCCGAATTATCTTGCGCCCTAAACACAACCTGATAAGGATATTTACTAATATCCTTACACTGCGTTTGCCAGCTTAATGTAGCTTGAAATGGAACCGACATAAATTGTGGTGTAACTGAAAGTTCCGCCATGTTTTCTTCTAAATCAAAAATTCCTCCTGTGGCCGTCAATATCACTAAATCATCTACATCAATATCATCTACATTTATTTGTATTTCAATTTTATCACCTGCTATTACACAGATTTCTTCTTCGACACCTATTACAGGTGGGTTGTAGTCACATAGATCAACAAAGATTTGCATATCTCTGATGATACTTG
Source organism: uncultured Saprospiraceae bacterium (assembly GCA_937967615.1). GTDB lineage: Bacteria > Bacteroidota > Bacteroidia > Chitinophagales > Saprospiraceae > CALCMJ01. Next base: position 11,394 of record CALCMJ010000037.1, on the reverse strand, counting down.
TAAGTAAAAACCCATCTCTGTATTCGTTAATCCGTATCGCAATATTATACTCTCCAGCGGTTTGAGGACTTTCCCATATGAAAGTTCCTGTAACTGGATCTAGAGAAATATTATTATCGGAACCTGGTGCAATTTGGTTTGGAAACAAATAGTTAGGTACGTCTATATCAGCATCTTCTCTAGGAACCACAAGTTCATATGATAAACTATCTCCATCAGGATCAAATGCATTCGGATTGTGGATAAATCGTTTACCTACACAGGCAAAATCAATAGGAGGTTGGAGTAATTGCGCAGAACTATTTGTTCCTTGAAATTGTGTGTTCAATAAAGTAAAGGTGGTTTGTAAATAAAACTCAACGTCAATAGAATTTGGAAAATTTACATTTAGAATTCCACTTACTCTGTTAGGATCTTTGAAAGCGATCGTATATGTTGCTCTACCTGGATATGTATGTTCTTTAGTGTAATAGTTCACTTTTAAATCTAAGCCAGGAATAGGGTCACCTTCTGGATTCGACCTCTGTACAAATTCACTTGTTCCGTCTCCCCAGAATAATTCCAAGCTATCTCTATCTGCTGAGGCACTAGATGCTTTCGTGTAAGTAGTTATGGTAGCAATAATTGTCAATGGCCCAGTCTGCGCATACGTGATTTCTCCCGCACGATTATGTGTTGCTTGTAACTGATGAAAAGAACACAATAGAAATAGTGCGAAACACAGGTTTAAAATAAATCTGGTATTTTTTCGAAGTCCTGTTGCCATATTAGTTTTAACGATTATTGGGCATCTATGTTTCCCGTAGAAGAAAGATAATCATTCAAACTGTCTTCCCATAGTGGAATATCAAGTTTATAAGCCGCTCTTATTTTAGCGGACGAAAGTAAGCTCCATAAAGGTCTATGCGCTTTAGCATTGTAACTATGCGTGGAAATATTGTGGATTTTACATGAAATCCCTGCCAGTTTAAATATTTTTCTTGCAAAATCAGCCCAATTCGTCTTTCCTGCATTACTATAGTTGTATACCTCCTGGATTGAAAAAGATTCTTTTGCTACTAGTTGTTCAATTATTCGGATACTAGCAGAGGCAATATCTCGTGCATGGGTAGGGCTACCTATTTGATCGCTCACGACATTAAGACTGTCATGTGTTTTTGATAAACGCAGCATCGTGTCCACAAAATTTTTACCGTACTTAGAATACACCCAGGAAGTTCTTAGTATGATATATTTATTGCAGAGAGCTTGTATGTTTTTTTCGCCTAGCCTTTTTGATTCTGCATACACACCCTTTGGGCTAGTTTTATGCGTTTCTTTTAAAGCTTGTTTTGTGTTTAAATTATAAACATAGTCAGTAGAGTAGTGTAACAGACAACAATCATACAAGTTACATACATCTGAGATCGCAATGAGTGCATTCGCATTTACATCGTAGGCACTTTGTATTTCATCTTCTGCTAAATCAACTTTAGTATAAGCAGCTGCATTGATAAAAAAACTTGGCTTAAACTTTTTAAACACAGCTCTCAAATTTTTTGACTTAGTAATGTCGAGTGCGTCTCTGTCCAGTACAATCACTTTCGCTTGAGCAAATGGTGCCATTGCTTTTAGTTCTGACCCTATCTGACCATTTCCACCACTCACAATAATGTTCATAAGTTAGAATTGTTTTGCTTCCTTGTATGTGGCTAAAGATTTATCTTTCTCAGAGAGTATAAAGAGTTCAGTTTCTAGTTCCCACTTAATACTCAGGTCACTGTCTAGGATATTAAAACCTGCTTCTGATTCTTTGGAATAGAAGTTATCACATTTGTATGAGAAGATCGTATCATCTTCTAGAACTAAAAAGGCATGAGCAAAACCCCTTGGAATGAGAAACTGCTTTTTGTTTTCTGCACTGAGCACAATAGAAAAATGTTGACCCTGAGTAGGAGAGTCCGGTCGCATATCTATAGCCACATCTTGTACTGACCCTTTGATAACCCTTACGAGTTTAGCTTGCGCATAGGGTGGGAGTTGGTAATGAAATCCTCGTGCAACTCCTTTCTTTGATTTTGATTCATTGTCTTGTACAAACAACATATTGAGATTGTTCTTCCTAAAACTAGCATCATTGAAAGACTCAAAGAAATATCCTCTTTCGTCTTCAAAAATATTTGGTTCAATAACCAATAGATCTTGTATTCCTGTTTCTGTTATTTTCATGAAACCTATAAGCTAAATATTTCTCAATTACTTTTCTCTAAAATAAATGTTTATTGGAACACCAGTAAAATTGTATTCTTTTCTCAACTGATTTTCAATGTAATTCCTGTAAGATTCTTTTACATATTTAGGATTATTACAAAAGAATGCAAAACTTGGATAATGCAATGGCAACTGTGTCACATATTTTATCTTAACAAACTTACCCTTTATAGATGGTGGCGGATAGTTGTCTAATGCTCTTTCAAGAAACTCATTTAATTTTGATGTCGTAATTCTTTTTGTTCTTCTCTCATAAACTTCCAAACCTAACTCTAGCGCTTTGAAGATGCGTTGCTTTTCCAGAACAGAAATAAATAAAATAGGAACATCATTAAAAGGAGCTAGTTTTGATTTTAACCTTTCTTCAAATTCCTTTGCCGTATTTGTTTCTTTGTCTAAAAGATCCCACTTATTTACGAGTATCACAACGCCTTTCCTTCGTTTTACTATTAGACTAAAAATACTGAGATCTTGAGATTCAAGACCCATAGATGCATCAATCATAAGAAAACAAACATCCGCTTCTTCTATGGATCGTATAGCTCTTAGCACACTATAAAATTCAAGGTTTTCATGCACCTTGGCTTTTTTACGGAGCCCAGCAGTGTCTATAAGCGTAAATTCTTTATCAAATTTCTTGTATGAACTGTGCAGAGAATCACGCGTTGTCCCCGCAATATCTGTTACAATATTTCTGTCTTGTCCCAGCAAGGCATTGACAAATGAAGACTTCCCTACATTCGGTTGGCCTACAATTGAAAATTTAGGAAGCTCATCTTTGTCCACGGTGGAATCATCTGGTAAAATGTCTGTAATTGCATCCATCAATTCTCCCGTTCCAGAACCACTGATAGAGGATAAGAATAGTGTGTTATCAAATCCCAAACTCCAAAACTCATTTGCTTGTAATTGGCGAGCATTATTATCCACCTTATTTACAATTAAGATTACTGGCTTGCTCGTCTTCCGTAGAAGTCTAGTAACAAACTCATCTTGATCCGTAATTCCAGTGGTAACATCTACCATAAAAAGAATGATTTCTGCCTCATCAATAGCTATTTCTGCTTGCTCTCGAATTGCAGACTCAAAGATGTCATCTGAATTCAGAACATATCCACCGGTATCTATAACCATAAACTCCTTGCCATTCCAGACAGAATCACCATAGATTCTATCTCGTGTAACACCACTTATATCATCCACGATAGATTTCTTTTCACCTATCATCCTGTTAAATAATGTGGATTTACCCACGTTGGGCCTTCCTACTATCGCGATTACTGCTGCCATATTTATTTTACGTATCCAAAAGATTTAAGAAGCCTATCATCATTTCTCCAGTTTTCTTTTACCCGCACATAGAGTTCCAGATGGATTCTTTTACCAATAAACTCTTCTATGTACTTTCTTGCTTCTATTCCTAGTTGTTTTATATTACTACCTCCCTTACCTATAATAATGACTTTCTGATTCTTTCGCATTACATAGATTTCCGCTTTGACAAATACAAAGGGTGCTCCGTTTTTTTCTACTTCTTTATATTCTTGAATTACGACCTCTGCGGAATACGGAATTTCCTGATGGTACTGTAAGAATATTTGTTCCCGTATTATTTCAGAAATAAAAAACCGTTCAGGCTTGTCCGTGAGCTGATCCTTTGGATAGAAAGGTGCATGCACGGGAACAGCCTCAATTATTTTTTCCAGTAAAACATCTGTCCCTACTTTGTTTAATGCAGAGATAAGGAAAATATTATCTGGCTCTAAAAGTTCTTTATAATACACAGCAAGGTCTTCTGCCTTTGCATGATCAATATCAATTTTATTAATGACTAAGAACGTAGGAGCCTTACATTTTTTAAAACTCTCTATTATTGGTTCATCTCCTATGTATCTATCTTCAAGAACATCTGTCATAACTAACAGTACATCCGCATCTTCCAGCACAGTCATCGCAAAGTGATTCATGGCCGCCTGCATTTTATACTTAGGGTCATTTATCATACCAGGCGTATCTGAAAATACAATCTGAAAATCATCCTCATTTAAAATACCTAAAATTCTGTGTCTTGTCGTTTGTGGCTTTGCTGATATGATTGACATACGCTCACCCACAAGATCATTGAGCAAGGTTGACTTACCCACATTTGGTCTTCCAATAATATTTACAAATCCAGACTTATGTTCGCTCATATTAATAAGTTAGTTGCTTCGTCTCACCATTCATTATATTAACCAGTTCTAAAAACAAATGTTTTGGGTTTTTCTTGCGCCATTGTATATCAGTAAACGCATTGCTTAAGTGTACATAATTTTGTAAACGTTCAGATTCCATTTCTTTGAGAACATGCTCATGCGGATTTATTATTGCAATCCATCCTCCCATATCAGAAAGTTCAGAATACCATTCTTCATAATAGCTGTCATCAGAACTGTGAAAGTTGAGTACATTCTCACAGATAAGAACAAACTTAGAAATTCCTTGGTCTATAAGAAGATCTGCAATATTACGCTTTAAAAACATTATATCGTTATGGATACAATCATTCCATTCACCTATAAGCTCTATTATCGCATAATTGTCCACCTTGTCCACAAATATTATTTTCATATACAAAGTAGAAGACCCAAAATCATCCCATTGTGGATGGATATAGTAATTATATATTTTCTTAGAAAAAGAAAACTCACTATACACACGCCCATAGAAAGGAGAACTATCATCTTCAGAAGCGATGTAGTATTCGCGCCATCCATAATGTGGTTCTATATCATGCATCTTTCACTTTTCTTATAGGTTTCTACCTCCACAAATTTACGATATTTTTAGACAAGCTTAGAGCATAATAATGTAGCAATGTATCTTAAGAGTCATTTACTTTGGACGTGCCCCTCGCTGCGCTCAGGTCGTTCCCTTCCCGGCTCGCGATTCCGCTCGGCCACTACGTGTCTGGTCTACGACCACCATCCAGGCAACTCACGCGGAACACATTGATTGAAAATATTTATTTCCAAAAATTTCCAATCAAAATAAAGTTTTCCGCTCCTCTGGAGCTAGAATGATCTGTTCTTTTATACGCTATAGATATTAAGCTCCTATGGAGCTTATTTTAATTCAAGATGCATAGTTGATTTTTATGGCTTTTTAAAAAGATTTTTTTACTTACCATTCCCCATTCCTAATTTCCTAAATTCATAATTCATAATTCATAATTCATAATTCATAATTCTTATTTCTTCATTCCTAATTCATAATTCCCTATTTTCATTCTTATTTCATCATTCCTAATTCTCCATTCATATTCCCTAATTTCGCACCATGTCACTTCTTACCTCCATTGAGCTCGCATCTGCATTTACAGGATTACTATGGATTATCCTCTTGACAAGAGAGAATATCTGGTGTTGGCCATTCGGAATAATTTCTTCTCTTTTGAGTATATACCTATTCTATGAAGGAAAACTATATTCTGAATCTATCTTATACCTATATTATGTTTTCATTGGATTCTATGGATGGTATATGTGGGGAAGAGCAGATCAAAAACTTAAAATCCAAGAATGGAAAATCCTGCCGCATCTTATAATAATTGGAATTGGAATAGCAGGAACAATCTTACTCGGTACATTCTTTAGTACAACAGAGGCGCACAGACCCTATCACGATGCGGCATCTACGAGTTTTAGTTTTCTAGCTAGTTATATGGAAGCACAGAAGGTGATTTCAGGTTGGATTTTTTGGATTTTGATAAATGGGTTTTCTATCTGGCTATATTTAGACAGAGGTTTTGAAATCTATGCAGTGCTTATGGGAATTTATTTTATTCTTTCTGTGTATGGTTATATAAATTGGCGCAAGAAATTAGCACAAGACGTATGAAGACTATCCTCATTACAGGACCTGAATCATCAGGAAAGACGTACTTAGCAGATAAATTATCTAAAGAATTTTCAGTGCCCGTTCTCTATGAATACGCAAGAGAATATTTAGAAGAAAATGGAGAAAATTATGCGCAAGCAACACTTCTAAAAATAGCGAAAGAACACAAAATTCAGTACGATAAGCTAGGGCAATCTCAAGCATTGATAATGGATACCTACTTAATGAATATTAAAATATGGTCTCTGGAAAAATATGGAAATTGCGACCCTTGGATATTGGAGACTCTGAAAACATTTCGTCCACAACTCGTACTACTATGTAAACCTGACATTCCATGGGAACCTGATCCTTTAAGAGAGAATAGAGACACTAGAGAACATCTATTTAACTTGTATTTAAAAGAACTCCATTTCTATGATTTAGATCATTTTATTGTTGATAAAGACAGTAGGGGTAATATTGTGCAAGAAAGAGTAAAGGAATTCCTTTCAAAAGTTTAAATTTGTACAACTTATTTGGGGTGCTGCATAATTGCGGCTGAGATTATACCCAGGAACCTGACCAGGTAATGCTGGTAAGGAAAATGAGAACCTTTTTAGGTACTTTTCCTATGTTTTCTCCCCACACATTTTATATGAAGTAACCTATGAAGATATTTCTTAGCGCTTGTGTTTATTTTTTAGCACTTACTGCACTCCAAGCACAATACACAATTAAAGGACATGTTTCTAACGATCAAGGTGAAGACTTAATAGGTGCGTCTGTATTTTTAAAGAATTCAAAATATGCCTGCATATCTGAACAGGATGGGTCATTTGAATTGACTGATGTTCCTGCAGGGGATTATATTTTAAAACTGAGCTATCTAGGCTATGCTTCCGTAGAAAGACAAGTCCGCGTATCACAAAATATGGATCTAGGACATATCGCTCTAGAAGGTAGCTTCTTGGGTATTGACGAAATTGAAATAAGATCTACATGGTCATCTGAAGACGCTCCTTTTGCTCAACAGACGATTACAAAAGAGACAATCGAGAAAACAAATCTTGGTCAAGATGTCCCTTATATGCTTAAATGGTCTCCCAGTGCAGTTGTTAGCTCAGATGCTGGTGGTGGAGCAGGTTATACAGGAATCAGAATTAGAGGTACAGATCCTAGTAGGATAAATGTTACAGTAAATGGTATCCCTTTGAATGATGCTGAATCACATGGAGTTTTCTGGGTAGACTTACCTGACTTCCTTGCTTCTGTAGATCAGATACAGATACAAAGAGGGGTAGGTACTTCTACAAATGGTGCAGGTGCCTTTGGTGCCACCATCAACATGAATACAAACCAAACCTATGTGAACCCTTATTCAAAATTGTCACTGGCGTATGGCTCTTTCGATACTAAAAAATATACAGCGGCAGCTGGAACTGGTCTGATGCGGGATAAATACAGTTTTAATTTTAGGTTTTCAAATATAAAATCGGATGGTTATGTGGACAGAGCTTCTTCTGACCTAAGGTCCTTATATTTTTCTGGAGGAAGAATCACGGACAAATCCTCTCTTAACATACACGTTTTTACTGGGAGCGAAGTCACCTATCAAGCATGGAATGGTTTGCCCTATCAGTTTATTGAAACAGATAGAACCTATAACGTTTCAGGCACTGAACGTAGTGGCGAACCGCATTCAAATGAGGTAGATGATTATGACCAAGCACACGTTCAAATTTTATATAATAGATTAATAAGTGATTGGAAATTAAACCTTGGATTTCATTACACCAAGGGTAGGGGATTCTTTGAACAGTACAAGGCGGATCAAGACCTTTTGGATTATAGTTTACCTGATGATCTGGGAAATTCTGACCTTGTGAGAAGGCGATGGTTGGATAATGATTTTATTGGAATAATCTACGCTGCGGAAAAGCAATTTAAAAATTTCAATCTAAGTTTTGGAGGAGGAATGAATAATTATGTGGGCGATCATTTTGGACAAATAATTTGGATAGAAAATGGGACAGCTATCCCAGTGGATCATACATACTATCTTAACGATGCAAGAAAATTTGATCTTAATATCTACAGTAAAATTAATTATTCGATTTCAGAGAGATTTAATTTTTTCGCTGATCTGCAATATAGAAGGCTGCATTATGATTTTCTTGGGTTTGATGAAAATAATGAGAACGTAGAACAACAAGACAAATTAAATTTTATAAACCCTAAACTTGGTTTGACATATCACATGGACAAAGACACAAAGCTATTTGCCTCTTTTGCCGTTGCGAATAAAGAACCTAATAGATCAGATTATACAGAAAGTACTTTTGATCAACGTCCTGAACCAGAGACACTGTATGATTTTGAATTTGGCTATAGTTTGAATAAAGAGAAATGGGGGATTGATATCAATGCGTATAACATGATATATAACAACCAACTGGTGCTTACGGGTCAGATAAACGACGTGGGAGAATATACAAGACAGAATATTGAAAGTAGCTTCCGCACTGGGATAGAACTGTCAGCTCATGCGAGTTTTAATAAGTTCATAACGATCCAACCTTCAGTGACATTAAGTAAAAACGGGGTTAATGACTTTGAGGCATATTACGATGACTGGGATAATGGACGACAAGTAAAGGAAGAATTTGGCAACACAACGGATCTTGCTTTTTCACCCTCCGTCATTGCATCAAATGCAATGCATTTGAATCTAGGATCAGTTGTCGCACACAAGCACTTTAAATCTACACAACTCAGTTTACTATCAAAATATGTTGGAGACCAATATATCGACAACACCTCTAAGGTTGGAAGTTTGCTAGAAAGTTATTTGTACCATGATCTCAGATTACATTGGGACATGAAGATTGGAAAGCTTAAGAAACTTGCCTTAAATGTGCAGGTCAACAATGTATTCAATGCTCTCTACTCATCAAGTGCATGGATATATAGATTTAAATCTGTGTTTTATGACCCTACTCCAGATGATCCTTATGCTAGATCAGAAGGCGAAGGCATATATAATTTGACAGGTTTGTATCCACAAGCAGGAAGAAACTTCCTTGTAGGTCTAGACTTTAATTTCTAAGTGCAATGGGAATTTATAAACTGCTTATATCAGATTAAAAGTTGTATGAGAAACTAATCCAGTATTCAACTACTTGCGAAAAATCTCTGACATCATCATTTAACTGAAATAAGACTTCAAGACCTGTCTTCCATGGCCCCTGACCACTTAAATATCCTCCACCAATAAGAGGAGCCCATTCTTTAATTCTTAATTCACCATATTTTTCCCTGATTTGCGAAGTAGTAACGGAATCGTACCCATCTCCATCAATGTTATGATATCCATATTCCGCTTGTAAATAGATAGATTCAGTAATCTTACCACGCAAACCGGCTGTAGCCCCCCAATCAAAAAGATGTAAGTTTTGTGCACTACCAGGAGCATTTAAAAAACTATACCACATCTTTGGACTTGCATTTAATGAAATTCGTTTGTTAATACTATAACCTAAGCTGTATTTTGCAGCCATATTGAAACCATTTGAAATAACGAAGTTTCCCGTTTTAATCTCCTGATAGAGTTGCCCGGTTTTATCAAATGGATCCTCAGTTTTTTCTTTCTCAGCAGTTCTTCTTTTTCTTTTTCGCTGTGCTTCAGCATCTATGGTCGACATTAAGAAAAATACAGCTACTAATAACAATGGGATTATTCGTTTCATGCTCTTTGTATTATTTTAAAAAATAGAATCTCCTATACCTATAACCTCTAAATGAATAGAAAGTCATGCTTTTAGTATCTATTTGTGACAAATTTAACAAATGTCATATAATGGTCCAGCTTTAGCTAAAGTTAAAACCCTAATTAGAACCTCTATATTAGACAAAACAGCAACTAATTTGGGAATTTTCAACTTATTGACTTCAAAATCCACTATTTTTGCAACTGATAACACCTTTACCGTAATTGGACATGAAATCTGAAATATGAAATCCAAACTAGCTTTTCTTATAGCTCTATTTATGAGCATCTCGTTCACTGCCTTTTCCCAATCTACCTCAAAATACGCTGAAGTCTTGTCACTTCATTATGAGGATTATCAAATACAGAATTTTGATGTAAACTCAGCTCTTAGTGTGCTTAAAAACACAAGCAAGTTCCATGAAATGGAATTCCCCAATACAACTGGCGGGAAATGGGTGTTTGATCTTACCCCAAGTCATATCCTTTCAGAAAATTTTAGGTTTACCAAAATGGAAAATGGAAAAGAAATACAAGAGAAAAATATTTCGGTATTTCCCTATAGAGGCTACATTAAAGGTGACCCAAACTCAATGGTTACACTCACGATAGCGGATGGCTTTTTTCAAGGAACAGTGCGTGAAAATGGAATAGAATATTCATTTCAACATCTAAGTAGTTATGTAAAAACGGCTAGTCCAAATGAGATTCTAGTATATGAAAATTCAAAATGCTTAGACACAGAAGAACGAGGATGTAAACTATTAGGTGACCATGATGAAAAAGATACTTACAACATCGAAGAAATACAAAAATCAGGTCAAGCATGTAAAGGTGTGCAACTTGCAATTGCAGATGATTTTCTAATGTATCAAGAACATGGAAATTCAGTGCTTGCTCATAATGTAGCTAGAGTAAATCAAACACAGACTAACTATATTAATGACTTTAATGATGAAATAGAATTTACTATCGAAGAGATATGGGTTGCAATTACTGCAAATGATGACCCGTGGACGTCTTCAACGGATTCAGAAGTGTTCCTGACTGATTTTACAAACTGGGCACAGAATGGTTTTAATGTTGATTATGATATTGGAACAATATGGACAGATAGAGATTTTGACGGTGGAGCTGTAGGAGTTGCGTGGTTAAATTCTGCTTGCACAACGAACAGACAGAATGCTATGCAGGATTGGACACCCAGTATAAATTTACTTCGAATTGCTTATGCCCACGAGATAGGACATAATTTTAGCGCTACACATGATCCAGGACCAGGACTAGTAATGTCTCCAGTAGTTAACAATACAACCACGTGGTCTGCCGCTTCAATAGCTGATATTAATAATGCTATTCCGGGATTTTCGTGCATTGGAGGATGTCAGGGATTCTTTAGTTCACCCATTGCTGATTTTTCACATGACTTAAACTCTACCTGTGCACCTGTTACAGTAAATTTTTCAGATCAATCGAGCGGAGATATCGTATCATGGATTTGGTTATTCCCTGGAGGT
>CALCMJ010000036.1 GCA_937967615.1 uncultured Saprospiraceae bacterium | reverse complement strand
TCTCCTCCTAATGGATTAGAAGGATCTAGTTTGACTTGTAATAATTCTACTCCAAGATGATCCTGTGCATTTATTTCTTTTGCTAAAAGCTTGGCAAAATTATAGCCGTTATTGTTAATGCCAGCCAAATACACTGATTTTGCATCTAAGTTATTCTCAGCAATTTGTATTGCCATCCTTCTTATAATCTCTTTGATTTTGTCGCCTTTCAGTATCTCCATCTTAAAATATGTATCTTCCTTATAAGTGAATATAGGACTATTTGTATCTTGGCCATATATTGAGCACGAAAATTTATGGGCTTACAACAAATAATTTTTCTTCTTCTATTAGGGATTACAGCATATCTCGCATTTAAGCGCTATGGTGCTGTTAAAAGAAATATCTTTTTAGGACAGGAAGAAGATATCAGCGATAACAAAGGGCAGAGGTGGAAGAACGTATTTCTAGTAGCCCTGGGGCAGAAAAAGATGTTCAAACGTTTTATTCCTGCAATTTTGCACTTCTTTATTTACGCCGCCTTTTTATTGACCCAGATAGAATTGATAGAAATAATCCTAGATGGATTGACAGGAAATCATAGAATGTTTGCTAGCAGCCTGGGAGGCTTTTATACATTTTTAATAAGCTTCATAGAAATTCTTTCAGTCTTAGCTTTTGTCGCTACTTTGATTTTTTTATGGAGGCGAAATATGCTCAAGCTCCCAAGATTCCACAAAGCAGAAATGAACGGCTGGCCCAAGTTAGACGGAAATCTAATTCTCTATGGTGAAATTTTATTACTGATAGGGATATTCACAATGAATGGAGCTGATTCGCTTCTGCAAAGTATAGACCCACAGCATTTTCCAGCTACTGGAAATCTGGCTGTATCGTCTTGGTTAGGTCCAGCGTTGTTTGGTGGTTTGGAAGTATCTACATTGCACTTTTTGGAAAGAGCAGGTTGGTGGTTGCACCTCCTTGTAATTCTTGGATTTATATACTATCTGCCAATATCAAAACATCTCCATATATTTTTAGCTTTCCCTAATGTATATTTTGCAAAACTCAGATCAAGAGGCGAGATGGAAAATATGCCTGTAATCATGAAAGAGGTGAAATCTATGATGGGTCTCATCCCAGAAACAGAAGCGGACGCATCTGAAGAATTACCAGAATTTGGAGCAAAAGATATATTCGATCTTAGTTGGAAGAATATATTAGATGCATATACATGCACAGAGTGTGGAAGATGTACTTCTGTATGTCCTGCGAATTTAACTGGTAAGAAATTGTCTCCTAGAAAGATCATGATGGACATAAGAGATAGGGCAGAAGAGGTAGGTAAAATAATAGATTCTGATAGTGAGAAAACGAAGGATAATTTTGATGATGGAAAATCACTATTTGACTATATCACCAAAGAAGAAATCCACGCCTGCACCGCTTGTAACGCTTGCGTGGAAGCTTGTCCTGTGATGATAGACCCATTGGAACCCATACTCAAATTAAGAAGATATGAGATCCTCACAGAGTCAGCTGGGCCAGCAGAATGGGTGCCCATGTTTACAGCTATTGAAAATACGGGTTCAGTCTGGCAGGTGCCAGACGCACGTGATAAATGGGCTCAGGAATTTAATGCGAATCTAGAAGAAGAAAAACAATAAGAGACGGCAAATGAAAGTAAGAACTGTAGCTGAATTAACCGCTGAAGGAAAAGCACCTGACATCTTGTTTTGGGTAGGCTGCGCAGGAAGTTTTGATGCAAGAGCACAAAAGGTGACTGTCGCGCTTTGTAAAATTTTAAATGAAGCTAAAGTTAACTTTGCTATACTAGGAACAGAGGAATCTTGTACAGGAGACCCCGCAAGAAGAGCAGGAAACGAATTTGTCTTTCAAATGACTGCCATTCAAAATATAGAAACACTAAATGGATATAGTATTAAGAAAATAGTAACGGCTTGTCCGCATTGTTTTAATACACTCAAAAACGAGTATCCCGCCTTAGGAGGAAACTATGAAGTCATCCATCATACGCAGCTTATCCAATCCCTAATTGAAGAGGGTAAGTTGACAGTAGAGTCTGGAGAATTTAAAGGAAAAAAAATTACTTATCATGACTCCTGTTATCTAGGGCGTGTGAATGATATCTATGAGACACCTAGACAAATCTTGCAGAATTTGGATGCAGATCTTTCAGAAATGAAGAGATGTAAATCAAAGGGCTTATGCTGTGGAGCAGGTGGAGCTCAAATGTTTAAAGAAGACGAACCTGGAGATAAGCGAATAAATAGAGAACGCGCAGATGAGATAGTAGAAACAGGTGCTGAAATTGTTGCTGCAAATTGCCCATTCTGTATTACCATGTTATCTGATGGGATGAAAGCGAAAGAAGCTAACGTCATGGTTTACGATATATCAGAACTCATTGTACAATCCAATAACTTATAATGCTCAGAGAACTAATTGCACTTGACAATTCTTCCAAAGTCTGGATATACCAAGCGGACAGAGAATTTACATACGACGAATTAGATGAGATTCGAGAATTGCTATTTCCTTTTGTAGACGAATGGTCATCACATGGCAGTAATGTACCTGCCTATGCCAATGTCTTCCACAGAAGATTCTTATGCTTCTTCGCAGATGAATCTCAATTCTCAGGCGTAAGTGGTTGTTCCATTGATTCTTCTGTTGCCTTTGTCAAAAAGATAGGAGAAAAGTATAATGTCAATTTTTTTGATAGAATGCAATACGCTTATATGGAAGATGAAGATATAAGAACTGTTCATAATAATAAATTGAATGAAGCAAAGGAATCTGGAGAGATAAAAGACGAAACTTTGTTTTTTGACAATCTGGTAAGTACGAAGGAGAAATTCCTCAAACAATGGTTGGTGCCATTGCAAGATTCTTGGCATAAGCGGATGCTTTAACAATATCTAGAAGCATTCATATAATCTACAAAACATAAACTGTTCAATTTTATTGTTTATCTCAAGTGAAAATTTTATCATCCACAATTTATAATTGCCTAATTCAAGCGTATTTATTGAACTCGTTCATGTATTCCTGATTTCATTGGCTATTGCAGTCAGTATGTTTGGTTAATTATTAAATGTTTCAGTAATTCATTGAGCTGAATACCAGTGAAGTTTAAATTTTTTAAATCATCCAAGAATGCTTAAATGATTTTTAAATTTTCTTGTTACCTTTTGTCTATTGAAGACATCAATGAATATTGAGCTAAAACAAATTCATATGAAAAATTACTTGATGATACTATTGTGTATCTTTTTTTATTCGAAGTCTGAGGCACAAACATTAAATTCAACTCTTGGTGTAAAGTTATTGCCCGGAATTTCTACTGCATCTGATGCTGGAAGGGATCAATTTAAAGTTTCTATTCCCACGCTTTCAGGAGGAATAGAATATAAACGAAGAATATTTAATAGGTCGCTATACATTCAATCTGGAGCTTATGTTATGCACGGTGGTGTCGAAATTACCGCGGAAGATGATCCAGAGCTTTTTAAGTTATTGGGTGTTAATTCACTTAAAGTAACTACTTTCAGATTACATATTCCAGTTTCTCTTCTACTCATGTTTGATACTGGTTGGTATATAGGGTATGGAGGAAATATTAGTTTTCATTTAGATACGAACAATTATGTAGACGGAGAGTCAATTGAAGAGATTGAAGAGGAGGCCCACAATGGAACTGGTGGCCTTCAAGTATTTTTTGGATATGAATTTGGGGTTTCAGAGTCATTAAGAATGGGAATAGAGGCTAATACAAATTTGTTTCTTGATGATAAGGTCATTAATTATATGTTAGGGGTAAGTCTTAAATATGCTTTTATGGATGAGGAAAGCGTAGAATAGTGCATAATAACGTATCTAGTCTTAAGAATATGTTTCCCTGTCTATAAATTGGAATTATTTTCATTGGAAATACGTATTTCATATTAAACTGTGATATGCTTAAGCGATTTAAAAAGGTATTAGGAATAGAAGGTGTAAAAGTAGAACTTGTACTTGACGAAAAATACAAGAACACAGGTCTTTTGCAAGGGCAGATAAAACTCAC
Source organism: uncultured Saprospiraceae bacterium (assembly GCA_937967615.1). Classification (GTDB taxonomy): domain Bacteria; phylum Bacteroidota; class Bacteroidia; order Chitinophagales; family Saprospiraceae; genus CALCMJ01. Next base: position 56,373 of record CALCMJ010000036.1, on the reverse strand, counting down.
TTCTCTAAGTGATCAAACTGTCAAGGATGTCACAATTAAACTTATTGAGAAATATAAGAGAGGCAGAAAAAAAGCACAACTCATTGACGAATATCCTATAGGTAAACTCATTCTTGAAGGCCCAATCAAGATAGCTAAAGATGAGGAGAGAATTTTAGACTTTGAGTTAGATTACAAACTAGGTGAAAGTCCAATGGATTTTCTAGAAAGAAAGAACTTCTTTTATAAGGGTGTGGTTAAGGCGGCAAAACTTTTAAAAGGTGTGAAATCCACTTACAGGATAGAAGCGCAAGCTGATGTTAGGGGTACTAAGTTTGACCCTAGCGATTCTAAGGAGATCAGTTTTAAGTAATACGCATTTCTTGATGCTTAAGGTTAATTTTGGTGTCATTCTGGAGTAGTAAGCTATTCTATTTCTATGATTATTATAATAAGAAATCCTTAAAAGTTTAATTTATAAATCATGACTTATATAAAAAATACTGCCCGCATCAGTGGTAGGAATGATAGACGTAGTCTAGTCCCTTTGGGACCGCAGCGCAAGCGAAGTCATGGATGGCACGACCTGAACATTGCGTAGCAAAGTGAAGGGGATGCCCAAATAATAATATGAATTGTTAGGGAAATGAATTGATGTTTAGTGCATACTCTTCTGTCGCAAAACATGATCCATAATTACAAGTGCTGACATAGCATCAACTATAGGAACAGCACGGGGGACCACGCATGGATCATGTCTCCCTTTTCCAGTAATCGTCACTTCTTTCCCATCCTTATCTACGGATTGTTGGTCACGCATAATTGTTGCAACAGGTTTAAAAGCTACATTGAAATAGATATCCATCCCGTTAGATATTCCGCCTTGGATACCGCCTGAAAAATTAGTATCAGTTACTAGCTTGTCACCTTCACTTCTGAAAAGATCATTATGCGCAGACCCTCGCATAAGAGTAGAGCCAAAACCCGAGCCATACTCAAAACCCTTAACCGCATTTATAGACATCATCGCCTTGGCAAGATCTGCATGAAGCTTATCAAAAACGGGCTCACCAATCCCTGCTGGACAGTTCTCAATCCTAGCATGAATTCTGCCGCCCACGGTGTCACCTTCTTTGCGTATGTCTTTTATATATGCTATCATCGTATTTGCCAAATCTTGATCAGGACATCTTACGATATTTCTATCAATCAATTCTTTGCTCATATCTTTAGGGTGGTTTTCCAATGTGATTTCTCCTACCTGACTTACATAAGAATATATTTTTATTCCCATGCTATCTAAATACATCTGAGCAATTGCTCCGGCAGCCACCCGCGCCGCTGTTTCTCTTGCAGAAGATCTTCCACCGCCACGATAATCGCGCACACCATATTTAGCAGTGTACGTAAAATCTGCATGTGAAGGTCTATAGCTGTCCTTAATATGACTGTAGTCTTTTGATTTTTGGTCCTTATTCCTTATCAATAAAGCAATAGGTGTACCAGTGCTTACACCCTCAAATACTCCAGATAAGATTTCCACGATATCTGATTCCTTTCTCTGAGTAACAATCTCTGACTGTCCAGGTCTTCTTCTTGCCAGCTCAGCTTGTATCTTATCAATCGAAATTTCTAAGCCTGCTGGGCATCCATCTATTACAGCTCCTATGGCAGGCCCATGGGATTCCCCAAACGTATGGACTTTAAATAATTTTCCGAAGGTATTTCCTCGCATTACAATAGTAATAATAAACTTAACAATATATTTGCAGAACAAAAGTAAGCTTTTCACAGTTGGCATTATATTGAGATGCAATTATATCCTGAAGACATACAACAACTCTTAGAATTTGATAAGGTCTTAAACCTCCTTTCAGCCTATTGCGTGGGCGAACCCGCAGTGGAGAGGGTTGCGAACCTTAAGTTTTACAACAATCCTGATAAAATCACCGCCGTACTTACAGAAATAGAGGAATTTAAAAACTCTCTTGAACAAAGAAATCATCTAAGTATTTACGCGTATGAATCCGTTGTTGAAGATCTTAAGTATTTAAGGAAGGAGGGCTACGTGTTAGATAGGGAAGCCATTTTTAGAATTCATACCATTATTACGATATGTGCAAACCTAAGAAATCAACTTACAGGAGAATTTAAAAATCTATTTCCGTCACTGTCTGCAATCGCAGCTCAAATAGAAATTGAGAAACGCTTAAGCGAACTTGTATCTAAGATATTTGATGAAGAAGGCAAAGTGAGACCAGATGCTTCCCCTGAACTTGCGAGTGTGTATAAAAAAATAAGAGCCAAAGAACGTGAGATCGCATCTATCTTCGCAGATAGACTAAAAGTGCTGAAAAAGAATGGCTACTTGACAGAGAATAATGAGACGATTAAAAATGGAAGAAGAGTCTTAAGTGTGTCTTCTGAGAATAAAAGAAAAGTAGGAGGAATAATTCACGATGAATCTGCTTCAGGGAAAACTGTTTTCATAGAACCAGAAGAAATCGTATTGAGCAACAACCAACTCTTTGAATTGGAACTCAAGAAGAAGCAAGAGATTTATAAAATTATAAAGGTGCTTTGTGATGACCTTAGGCCGTATGCAGAAGATATTGAGCTTTGGGAAAAGATTATCATTCGACTAGATCTTATTCAGGCAAAAGCAAAATTTTCACTAAGCTACAATGGACAAAAGCCTGGAGTGCAAAAGGAACCTATTCTTGATCTTGTTACCGCCTTTCACCCACTGCTGTATATTAAGAATTCTGGGTTGAACCTTGTAACTGTTCCCTTTGACCTGAAACTGGATAAAGAAAATAAGATGCTCTTGATAAGCGGACCCAATGCTGGGGGCAAGTCTATTACACTTAAGTCAATAGGTCTTATCGTCCTTATGTTGCATGCAGGGATGCTCGTGCCGCTAGATCCACGTTCTACGGTAGGAGTTTTTCACAGTATCTTTACAGATATAGGTGATTCGCAATCCGTTGAAGATGATTTAAGTACCTACAGTGGTCATTTAAAACGGATGAAAGATACATTGGATAATATTAATAAACGCTCCTTAATTCTAATCGATGAATTTGGCTCAGGTACTGATCCCAAAATTGGGGGAGCAATAGCAGAATCCTTCCTAGATGCATTTAGGAAGAAAAACGCATTTGGAATCATCACCACACATTATTCAAATCTGAAAATGTACGCCCATAAAACGAAAGGCATACTCAATGCTGCAATGCGGTTTGATAAAAAAGAACTTAAGCCAGCATACCAACTTATGATTGGGAAGCCAGGCTCCTCTTTTGCTTTTGAAATTGCTAAGAAGACTGGACTAGAAGATTCTATCTTAAATTATGCACGTAAACGAACAGGGGAGGACAATAATGCGATAGACAAACTCCTTGTAGATCTTGTTGCAGAAAAGAAAGAACTAGAAGAGAAAATGGCCAAGATCATTAATAAAGAAGATTCTTTGAAAAGGCTGATCAAGAACTATGAGCAAATGCATGGTGAACTGGAATTGCGCCGTAAAAAGATAAAATTGGAGACAAAGGAAAAATTACTATACGATGCTGCGGATGCAGATAAGGAAGTACAAAAGATAATTAAAGAATTAAGGGAGAAGCAAGACCTTGAAGGAGCTAAGAAATTATCGAATACCCTGCGTGAAGAAAAGAAAAACTTAGGTGCGGCGATTACTCCAATGAAGGAAGAACTTTACTATGCTAAAAAGATAGATCCTAAAGATTTTAAAGTGGGTGATTTTGTGCGTTTACGATCTGGCGGGAGCATCGCTGAGATTGCTTCAATAAAGAAAAATAAAGCTGAGGTCATTATGGGGACTATGAATATGTCCGTTAAATTAGATGAGCTATTGCCTGCGGGAAAACCCATACAACTTAATCCTAAGAAGAGTATAAATAAGGATCTTGTAAAAAACAATTCGCATCTAGAAACGAAACTAGATATAAGGGGGTATTTAGCAAAAGATGCTTTGGATACTGTACAGGAATTTATAGATAATGCGCTCATCTCAAATGCAAACCGACTTGAAATTGTGCATGGAATAGGTTCAGGAATCCTTCGTAAAGTAGTGGGTAAAAAACTTAAAGAGTACAACGATATTAAAAAAGTTTACCACCCTTCTGAGGAAAATGGAGGTGTGGGGATCACGATTGTAGAGTTTTAACAGTCTCCAGCAAGCAGTTCTGCAAAACTTACAGTTTCTATTAGGAATATAGAGGATTTATAGAGGCTTAGTATTTGTCAAGAAAATACTACATTTGCAGCTCATTAAAATTTAAGATAATGTCAGGAAACAGAACATTTACTATGATTAAGCCAGATGCAGTGAAAGCTGGTAATATTGGGAATATCCTGCAGATGATGAATGCAGCAGGTTTTAGAATCGTAGCAATGAAGTATACTAAGCTAAGTGCAGAAAAGGCTGGAGAATTCTACGCAGTACATAAAGAAAGACCATTCTATGGCGAATTAGTAGAATTTATGTCTTCAGGTCCTATCGTTGCTGCTATTCTTGAAAAAGAGAATGCAGTTGAAGACTTTAGAAAACTGATAGGTGCAACCAACCCTTCAGAAGCAGCCGAAGGAACGATAAGAGCAAAATATGCGACTAACATAGGAGAGAATGCAGTGCATGGAGCTGACTCTGATGAAAACGCAGCTATTGAAGGATCTTTCCATTTTGCAGGAACAGAAAAGTTTTAACACAAGTTCTGAATGAACGAAATTGAAGAAATAAAAGCATTATTAGATTTTCCGCAAAATACGGTAATCATCACGCACCGGAATCCGGACGGAGATGCCATAGGTTCAAGTCTTGGGCTCAAGCATTTTTTGGAAACATATAATCATAATGTCAAACTTATTTTGCCAAGTGAATATCCTCCTGTTTTCGGATTCTTAAATAAGGTGGACGAATCTATAGTATTTGATCTAGTGCCAGATGTATGTGAAGAAGCAATTAAAAATGCAAGCTTGATTTTTTGCTTGGACTTTAATTCATTGGATAGAGTAGATAAGATGGCACAAATGATATCTGATGCTTCTGCAAAGAAATGTCTGATTGATCACCATTTAGATCCTGAACCTTTCGCAGATATTATCTTCTCAGATCCTACGGCAAGTTCTACGGCAGAACTTGTCTATCAATTTATTGCAGATATGGAGCAAGAGAAGAGGATGACTGTGGATATGGGGGAAGCACTATTTGTGGGACTCATCACTGACACAGGTTCTTTTAAATATTCAACAAATCCGCGAACCTATAATACAGCAGCAAAGTTAAAAGCTGCAGGGGTTGATGATTATTATATTCAAGACAAGATTTTTAACTCTATGCAGAAAAAGCAGCTAGAGTTACTGGGACATTGTCTTGCAAATCGGATGGAGATTTTACCAGAATTTCAAGCAGGTATAATTCATCTTACAAGGCAGGATTATAAAGATTTTGCGATTTCACGAGGAGATACTGAAGGGATTGTAAATCATATTTTGATGATTGAGGGAATAAAGATTGCGGCCTTTATCACAGAACAACCAACCATCGTAAAATTATCACTCCGTTCAAAAGGAGATATTTCTGTGCAAGAGATTGCTAGAAACCATTTTAATGGAGGCGGCCATAAAAATGCATCAGGAGGTTCAGCGTATGCTAAATTAGAAGATGTGATTCAAAGATTTAAAAAAGTACTACCTAAATACTCAGTTAATGTTTAATAAAACACTATTGTTTTTTGTGATCATTGGATTATTCGCTTGTAAGTCAGGAGAAAATTCAAGTTCAGATGGAATGACAGCATCTGGATATAAGTATTCCTTTCATACTGATGTGGATGGACCTGTTGCTCAAGTAGGCGATCAGATTATATTTGATATTGATATGCTTGATGATAAGGGAGAAGTAATTCAAAATATGAGAAATGCACCTACTAAACCATCAGCACAAATTACCGCTGAAGGAATAGGTGGGCCAGCTAATCCTGTTATGGATTGTTTGCGTTTAATGGGAGCTGGTGACAGCCTTTCAATTTTTATACCTGCAGACTCGTTAAAGGCTCCTGCTCCTGGTTTTGAAGAAAGCAGTTACTTGCAATATGTAATTGCAGCAAAAGAAGTGATGAGCGCAGAAGATTTTAAGGCTAGAGTAGATGCTGATAATAAGATCGCAGAAGAAAAGATGGAACTTATAAAAAGCCAAGAAAAGGAAAAGCTTCAAGAGTATGGTCTGTTTTTAAATGATCACAAGGCGGGAAAGTTTGATGGTAAGTCAATTGCCCTAGGCGATGGGCTGTCTCTATATATTATAGAAGAAGGTACAGGTGAAAAAATTAAAAGCGGTCAACTTGCTGAAATACATTATTTTGGATACCTCATGGGTGGAAGATGTTTTGATAACAGCTATAAATATGGAAGGCCTTACGGCGTAAATGTGGGTTCAAATTCTGTTATACAAGGGTGGGAAAGAGCATTGCTTGAAATGAAAGAAGGCACTAAGGCGCTTGTAGTAATTCCACCGGAGCTGGCTTATGGTGAAAAGGGCAGCGGTGTGATTCCCGCAAATTCAACATTAGCATTCTACATGGATGTTACTGATGTATATTATTAATTTGTAAAGAGAGAATGCATGACATCAGAGCAGCTGAAAGATCTACAAAATAGACTTGCATTATTAGGGAGATATCTTTGACGTTGAAAAACGTAAGCAAGAGATAGAAGACAAGGAAATGAAGGCCTCAGATCCAGAATTCTGGAATAAACCAAAGGAGGCAGAACTCATATTAAAAGAAATTAAACTTAGTAAGAAGTGGCTTGAGGATTATAATCAAGTGGAATCTTCTGTAGGTGAAGTTGAAGTCTTTTTTGAATTCCAACAAGCAGGAGAAAGCTCAGAAGAAGAAACGCAAAGCGTTTATGAAAAAGCCCTAAATATTATTGAAGACGTTGAATTCAGATCCACTCTAGATCAAGAAGAAGACGAACTCTCCGCTATCTTAGAGATAAACGCTGGTGCAGGTGGGACTGAAGCTTGCGATTGGGTAGAGATGCTCTACAGAATGTATGTAATGCATGGAGAGAAAACAAATTATAAAGTTGCAGAGTTGAATAGAGTGAATGGGGATGTTGCTGGTATAAAGTCAGTTGAACTGGAAATAAAAGGGGAGTATGCTTATGGGATGCTGAAAGGAGAAAACGGAGTACACAGACTTGTACGTATAAGTCCATTTAACGCACAGGGAAAACGAATGACCTCTTTTGCATCTGTCTTTGTACATCCTCTAATAGATAATTCAATTGAAGTAGAAGTAAATCCAGCTGACTTGGACTGGGATACATTCAGAGCAAGTGGCGCTGGAGGGCAGCATGTAAATAAAACTGAATCAGCAGTACGAGTCAGACACCTTCCGTCTGGACTTGTCGTAGAATGCCAACAAGAACGATCCCAACACCTCAATAGAGAAAAAGCAATCACAATGCTTAAATCTCGTCTTTATGAGTTGGAAATTAAGAAGAAGGCTGCAGAAAAAAATAAAATTGAGTCTGGAAAAATGAAAAACGAGTGGGGGTCCCAAATACGTTCTTATGTCCTTGATGATAGGAGAGTGAAAGATCATAGAACAGGTTTCGAAAACAGAAATACAGATGCTGTTTTGAATGGAGATCTTTATGGTTTTCTGAAAGCCTTCTTAATGTGGAATGGCTAATTCTTAATTGCTAGGCTATAGTTTTTAAGCCAAGGAATCCTAAGATACCTATGGGCAAGAGTAATATCCACAGTCCCGCAAACATTTCCATGTAAAGACTAGCTATAATAAAAACTGCGGAGATATGTATTCTTACTTATTGCCACATTCTAGCATTCTTTAGTCTTCTTTTATTTCAATATGTGAATCTTGTCGAGTTCATTTTGGATATCTTTTAAATATATTTTATCGACGTGATGTGTATATGGGTCGAGCATGTAAGTTGACGACTCGTAGAGTTTTTTCGCTTTTTGAATACTTCTTAAGTATTGTTCCTGTTTATGCATTTTTTTGTAAGTCAATGCTAAATAATAGTAAGCTTCAGCTAATTCGTTAATTTCTAATTGTTTCATCAATGCTTTAATTGCACTTTCTAAATCATTGGTTTCTAAATATAAAACACCTAAATGGAGATGGTCATACAAGCCTGAGGAAGATGCTTCTTTATCGATTTGATCTTTTATGATTTGAATTGCTTTTGTTTTCTCACCAATCATTTTATAACAAAGACCTTTTGCTATGCTCAGATGGTAATCCCCATTTTGACAATAACCGATATCGTGGTTTGTAATACTTTCTAATTCTTCAATATCTGCAATGGCTCCTTTATAGTCCCTGAAAAACTGAAACCTACACCAGCCTCTATAATCTAAATGTTGCTTAGGGTTTAGTTCGACCGCTTTGTCAATTAAAATCTTCCAGTTGATGAAATCTCCAGTTTTTAGATATGCAGTTGATTTATGTTTATATGGCATGCCATATTTAGGGCAGATGTCAATGGCTTTATCTTTAATCTGATGATACTCCTTTCTTAACTGAAAATAGCTAGGTGCATCGTCAAGAAATTTACAAGCCTCGTAACGGCAAGAATCACCTTCCCACAGAAAAACATTGCAATTGTCTTGAGCAGCCGTAATTGTAGTATATACTGATCCCAAGATAAAGGCGATTATAAATTTATATCTCATGGTAATATTTCAATTATTTCTCCAAATTCAATCTTAAATGTTAGGTACATATAATAATCCCTTTCTACGTTTACCGCTTTAAGTGATTTCCACTTTATTTGATTCTGAGTTATACGCAACAGCTGATTTACAATAGAAGAATCGAATTCTTTTTCTTTATACATTTCGTCCATTCCAATGACTCTAAATCTACCCGATATACCTTGACAATTCACGATAAATCTTATTCTTAAAAGCCCACTTTCTTTTTTTACTTTTTCATGATGATATTGTTCATCAAATATTTTTTGTACTTGATACTTTTCGTTTTCATAGGGTTTTCCACCTAGGACTTTTGTTAAAGCGTAATACTGAACTGCCAAACTATCATTGTAGCATAGTTTAAAATTCGGGTTATCGATTGTTTCATCGTAAGAAATGTCTCCGATCATTCGAGGGTATTCCTCTACAGTATTTGAAGAATTTTGACACGAATTCAGTGTTGTAAAAAGAATCGTAAATATTAATAAATTTTTAAAGCGCGCAGTGTTTATGTGAACGATACTTTTTGATTTCATTATTAGCTAGCCTTTAATCTTCTTTTGTTAAAGTTATTTAAAGTATATCCAATGGAATCATGGTCAGCACGTATTAACAATGACTTGACAATTCATTAACAAGAATTCTCTTTCTTTATTTTAAATGAATAGTTTATGGTTGGTTTGCGCTTGCATGTAAAGTGCAAGAATAAATATTATTTGTCCAGCCATTTTTTAAGATTGCCTATTTTGGATTGATCAATATCTGATCTCGTTCTTCGTGAGAAGTAAAGAAGAGACAGACCAGTGAAAAGAAGACCAAGAAGAATCTTAATGAAGCTTCTAGGTGGATCATTCATGTTTATTATGAAATAAATAATACCAATTACAATACATATCCAAGCGAAAGATGTAAGTAATATTTTTTCATCACCTTTAATGGGCTCATTGTAATACTCGTATTTTTCGAGCTGTTCTTCAAGAGCAGTCTCTCCATAATATGGATTTGCAACTTTAACTAGAATGTCTTCTTTAGAATATTCCTGTTTTATCATTTGACGTACCGTAGCATTGGTCTGTGTCCATTGTAGCTGAATTTACAACATCTATTAAAGGCTTCACTATTCTTTCTTAATTTATTAGCTATTCTTTCCTAAGTTGAAAAAGTCTATATCGCTTATTTGACCATATAGAATCTAGATGACTTTCCCTGTATTTACTTACATAACGATGTACGCTTGTACCAGAACTAGCCACCCAGGTATTAAAAAGGACGTAGTCAACATTCTTTTCCAGAAACTTACTGTGCAATGCGTCTGGATCTTTGAATGAACTCCCCATGCAGCTTCTGTCTGTATACAGACTTAATACACGTGGTTTATTAAATACAAGAATGGCATCCTCTGGTACATTCTCTTTAATATATTTAAATGCTTCTATTGCATCTTTTGCCTGAGGGCCAGATTCTAAGTGATTAGAATCTATGCTTTTTTGAAATGCAATAAGTTTAGGTATGTAAAGGATTAGAGTAATCAAAAAATAGATGGCAAGAAAAAGCTGATTATATTTTTTGTTTGGAATCAATTTCTTGGTACCATGTAAGAAGAAATAGATTATAAATGGAACAGTAGGGTAGATATAGCGAAAACCTTGGACATAAGGGAACAGCATTATAATTCCAACTATCCCGAGTATCAGTAAGAGCAGAAATATGGTATTCCTTTTCTGTCTTATCATTCCTAATAGGGTAATAAAGGAAAAAACCCAAAAGCTAGATATGGATAAGAAAGATGTTTTGTTTAATGTAAAATAGGATTGAGTAAAGTCCGCATAATGTTTAACGTTCTTACTCAAGTAGTCAATTTTTGTTGTAGAAGTAATAATGTCAGTGTAATTATTTTTTTCAGGCAGTGGAAAGAAAACTTCATGAAATAAAAAGACTACTGTTAATGCTGCGATAATTATTATAAGTCCATCTTTTACTTCCTTTTTTAAACGTTCGACTGTGTAGTTTTTTTGATAATGGGCTAAAATTAATTTTATCAATTTGTCCATGACAATTGCAATAAGGAGAACATAGCCTATTGGTCTGATTAAAATCGTAAACCCAGCAACGAATCCAATGACAGCAGCAAATCTTTTATTTTGCCAGAATAGGTAAAATACTGCGCTCAATAGAAAAAACAAAGTGAAAGGAATATCTGATAACACATTGGACTTAAAACCTACAGTCCATGGATTGTATAATAATATGAATATGCCCAAGAAGCTTGCAAGAATACTGAACTCTGATCTAAAAAAGAAATAAGACAGCCCTCCTAAAATACAAAGTAGAATTGTCATATAGATCATAAAGACAGTCATGCTATTCCCAAAGAATGCATACACGGGAGCAAGAAGAATTGGAAAGCCTACTGGGTAGGCACTTGGCGCAAGAGAAGGATGATTTTCATTGTATATGTAGCCTATGTCATCAATTGCTTTATTCTCAACTATATTGATAGCCTGATGAATGTACTGTGAAAAGTCGCCACCCCAACCATGCTTTCCTGTAATGTTTAAAAAGAATAAAGGGAGCATAAAAAATAGAAGTAGTATTGGAACAGCATAGTAGGGGAAAGCAATTCTCATTTCTCAGTTCTTTTATACTTTGAAAAAATTCCATTTTGAAATGCTGTCCACAGACAGGCACGTTGACCTGAAACTTTAAGTCCTCTATTAGCCCATGAGTTACATGTGTTGAATATACTATATCTTCCTTTTGCTTCGTAGAATGCATCTATATTTCCTTGAAATGAATTGCTTTTAATCTCTATGAATTTTCCATCTGAGTTCTTCTCAAGGCTATTCCGAATATAGTTTACAAGTCTATCGTATTGGTCCTCGCTGATTGATATCTTTTTGCAAGTTTCACTTTCCTGCATCCTCTTATAATACGTTGCATGTATAGCTGACCCATTGAGACCCAAACATGCTTTTATCGCTGTAGATGCCTTTAAGTCAGACCAAGTAGGTGTGTTTATATAAAAACCTTTGTCTCCCCATCCTATGGCCAAGTATTTATACATAGGAATTTCCACTTCTGAAGTCAAATGTTCTATCTCTTCAAACCAATTGTATTTATCAGTGATGCTGGGTACCACGATGTCGACATGAATTCCATTTGTTAGGATGTAAATATCAATATCGTCCTTAGTGTTAGCCTCGCCAGCCACCGGGATACTTGACAATAGAAAAGCTATCAGTAAATAGAAAAAAGCGAAAGCAATGAAATAGAAAATAATTTTCAATCCAGTTTTAAGAACCTTCTTTAATCCCCTATGTTTAACTTCATTGGTCATATTAAAATTTTGCCTCGTTCCTCTGGCGTAGGTATTCTACACGCATCTTTTTTCCCAAACCATTGGAAACGGTTTTTTGCTACAAATCTATAAATAGGATTTCTTATAAATTTTGGGATCAATTTTATTAACAAAACAAATTTCCAAATCCCACCCATTCCAGAAACAGCCCGGATTACAGCGTCAGACTCGCTATAGAATTTTCCTGCTTCTTGATAAACAATTGTATCCAGTTTATCTAAGTAGACGGAATCCAGGTTTTTCTCAGCTGTCTTTCCTTGCAGTGGAGAATATTGTAGGCTATTCCCTTTATCAGCAACCATTAAAAAATTAATGAACTTATTACACAAGCTACATACACCATCGAAGTAGAGTATTCCTGTTTGTTTAGGGTTTGATTTAAACCATCTAGATATCATATGTAACTAATTTCATAGAATTATAATGCTAAATCCCTTTTTTTTGGATTGAAATATTCAATATAGATACATAAGTTATTTTATTTGCTCAAGTTAGGCCACTAGATTTTAAACGACAAGGGATTCTTAGATATCAATTCTAAATCTTGAAAGATTGCAATAAATACCAGCATTAAGATGTTTCAAATCTTAATAATTCTTTATTTTTCATGCTATGATTCGTGATGATACTTTTATGAAAATCACAGGATAGAATTAAAGACACGTTATAATTATGTAGATAGCAATGTCGTTTTTGAGGTAACACCATTATTTAAATACATCAGAACTTTTGAAAGTTATAATTACGAAAGAAGTGAGTCAATTTTTAATGGATATTTTGGACTTGGATTGTTATTCAAAATGATGGCCATTCTTCTGCTATTTGCAAGCTGCATCTATATTTTGTATAACAGAGGAGTCATTATAATAGAAGAACTTCCTTTGTTGATTTTATTTCCAACACTTTTTACTCTTGCGGCGTACTTCCTATTTTACTAGAAAGCCAGCATTAGTAATACTTAGATTTGAAATTAAACTTACCTTCTATACCTTCCATTCGATCTACTCCCAGCGCCACTTTTCTTCCTATTCGCAAAAAACTCTTGCTTTCGTCTTTGTTTTTCTTTATTCCATTCTTTCTTTTCGGCAGCAGTCATCGGTTTATCTGTTTGTGGAAATGGATTGTCCTTTATAATTGATATTTTCTTGTTTATTAAACGCTCAATATCCTTGATGTGCGCGTTTTCTTCTGGCTCGCATATTGAGATAGCAACACCTTCTTCTCCTGCTCTTCCAGAACGTCCAATTCTATGCACGTACGTTTCAGACTCATTGGGAACATCATAATTTATGACATGTTTTAATTTGTCAATATCTATTCCTCTCGCAGCAATGTCAGTAGCAACCAAAACCCGCACACTCCCTTCTTTAAATCTTTTAAGTGCCTTTTGTCTTTGGTTCTGTGCTTTATCACCATGAATTGCTTCCACCTTAATGCCCTGCTTTTTTAGATTTCTTGCAATCCTATCTGCTCCATGTTTTGTACGGGAGAATAAGAGAACCTGTTCTATATTTCTGTCATCAAGGATATGTAATAAAAGTTTACCCTTATCAGTTCGGTTTGTATAGTATACATACTGTTGAATAGTTTCAGCCGCAGAGGAAACGGGACTGACTTCTATTTTTATTGGATCGTCAAGTATATTATTTGACAGCTTAACAATGTTGTCAGGCATAGTGGCTGAAAAGAATAAGGACTGTCTCTTTTTAGGCAGTAACTTGAGAAGCTTTTTTATGTCATTAATAAAGCCCATGTCCAACATCCTGTCTGCTTCATCCAAAACAAACATTTTGACAGTATCAAGACTTATAATGCCTTGAGATATCAAATCAAGAAGTCGTCCGGGTGTAGCCACTAAGATGTGCACACCATTTCGCAAACTACTTACTTGCTTACCCTGCTTTACTCCACCAAAAATCACATTGTGTTTGATAATCGTGTATTTGCTATACTCTCTAATGTTTTCATCTATCTGGATAGCAAGCTCCCTAGTAGGAGTCACAATAAGTGCACGTATCTGTGCTCTTCCATTGTTCTGCGATTCTATTTGATGAATCAACTGAATTATAGGAATAGCAAATGCAGCCGTTTTCCCAGTCCCAGTTTGTGCTGATCCTAATATATCTCGCCTTTTTAAAATTAAAGGGATTGCTTTTTCTTGAATTTCAGTCGCTTCGGAATAGTTGACTGCTTTGAGGGCTTTAAGGATAGGAGGTATCAAACCCAACTCTTCAAATCTCATTACTCACTAATATTTTATAATTGAGAACTATTTCTCATGCCCCAAAGATAGACATTATTTATGGATGATGCGTTTTAGCTCTTTTTGTAAGCAAAGTGTACCCAATAAAAGAAAGTGGGACCTACAGGGGTCCCACTAAAGTTTAACTATTTAAGAAAGTAATCGAAATTATTCCTATCTATTATTTTAAAATCACAAATTTTCCTTTGGCTAACTTGTCATTTTGCAATAAAAAGTAAAAGTACATGCCAGAAGGTAAATGTGTGACATCTAGCTCTTTTTCATTTTTTGTTATTGAAACAATCTGTCCTGCATTGTTTACGATTGTCATCACATAGCCTTCTGAAAGAATGGCACTTGGAGCATCTAAGTTTATGATATCTATTGCTGGGTTAGGGTAGATAGACACACCTTCCAATGCTTCCAAATCCTTGAGTCCAGAGATGATTTCTCCATCCACTTGCTCATTAAATGTGATTCGCTCTCCATTTTCATTTATTGTAAATGATGAGCGGTTTTCATTTAAACTCAGTGACCAGCTTAAGACAGAATTTGCTTTTGCTTTCATTGTTACTGTGAATACAGCATCGCCCGCAGCGATCTCTTTCGCTTCAGATGCTAGTTTATTTAGCATAACAACATTAAATTCTCCACTCTCCGTTTGACTGAAAGTCACTGCATCTGTAAAGTAATTGCTTTCTACAGACTCTACCTCCAACGCAGAGTTATCAATATTAAAACTAAACTGCATTCCATTGCTTGTCATCTCTTCTGTTACGTAAAATGGAATCTCATACGTTTCTCCTGTATTCACAAGTCTGTCAACGTAATTAATGTCATTTTCTCCAGCAAAGTTTGCTCCTAAAACCGCAGAGTCATCTACATCTCCAGGCTTGAGTGCAATATATTGTGCTTTAGGGGAGAGGTTGTTTTCAACAGGTTTATCTACAAACCACCAAAGTGAACTAATTTCTGTTTCTAAGCCAAGAATAACACGCTCTATCAAAACTAGATCTAGGGTAGTAACTGCTGTTGATTCATTCACATCTGCAGTAATAGTTTGTAAGTCATCCATGTAGTTTATTCCAAGAACATGTTCACGAATAATATACATATCTACAATGTCTAAACCATTCTGAGGATCATCTGCTAGGAAAGGATTAATCATGTCTGTTGGCTCTACTGTGGCATTACCAGCATCATCTGTAGCTATATCTGGTGTAATAGAAACGTCAGGAACAGGTCTACTTGTCATTGTTTCTACTGTAACTAGATTGCTGAATGCTGTTAAGTCAACAACTATTGTTTGAAGATATATCCAGTAAGCTCCAGGCGCATCATCTCGGGTAGCAGTCCATTCTCTTCCTATAGTTAATTGATCAGCTGTAAGCTCTTCTAAGTAGTCTACATACGTTGCTGAATATTGATCTGGCGTATTGTAAAACGATGGCGCTGAATCTAATGGATCTACTCCTGAATACATAATTAATTCCTCTGGCTTAATTCTATAGTCTGCTATATTTAAATCCGCTGGCCACTCTGCGTCATCATCTAAAGTATGACCAGAATCACAATCGCCTACTGGCGCTGTTCTAGGTAAAACATCACAGATAAAATCTGTGTTTGGGAAGTTATCTATAATCTGAGTTCCAGAATACGTAGAGCCGTCATTCCAATTTATAATTGTCCATGTACGCACTACCTTGAAAGAAAAATTATCAATAATAAAAATATTATCATGATAAGATACTGCTATTATACAGCCTAGGTCATTAATGGTAGGCATGGCATCAGCTGGATCTACACCAAAGTATGCAATTAGATTTGCAGGACTCAAACTGTCAGAATCTACACCAAGAATAGAAATACTGATGTTGCTTGGCCAAAGAATATTGTCTTCAGTAAAATCACCGCAGCTTGCATCACCTTCCACAATAACCTGACCCCAACATGAATTACCTACAGTATTTTCAATAGTAGCTATTAAAGTTGTTCCTGCATATGCAGATGTTACTAAATTATTAGGCACAACTGCTCCAGAAGCGTCTGTTATTGTCAATTGTAAATTTTCACTACAGCCCTCAGTCGCCTGTCCGGAAAGCATGTCATCCACTCCTAATAGAATTGGAGCATCATCCGTATTTACAGTTATTTCTGAGTTGCATGTAATTGCACCATTGTCCTGTTGTATTACTACATTAGCCCATGCGGTATTCGTATTGCCTGAGGCATCTTCCACGGTAAGTGTTACTACAGGATTCTGCCATAGATCTGCACATGTAAATTCTGAGGGACTCACAGACAATGTAATGCTACCGCAATTATCCCACGAACCTGCGTCAATGGTTTCTCCTGTAATACTTGCTTCGCCATTCACGTCAAGCATCACAATAAGATTTTGTGTAACAACAGGAACAGGAGGCGCCTTATCTTCTACAACAGCTAAACTTGTACAGGTGCTTGTAACACCATCAAGAACTGCTGTCACAGTTACAGTGACAGGCGTATCTATGTCATCACAATCTACCTGCTCAACATCTATAGATAACTCGTCGTATTGACTGGCGTCGCCTTCAACAAACATCTCAGCATTGAGGTCCGCTGTGCCATCCCAAATTGACAAACTGATGTTGACCATGTCATTACAGTTTACTTGCGCTTGCATTTGTATGTGTGCAAAAAACACAAAGAAAATAAGTGCTAAATTTTTGTAAATATTTTTCATGTCTTAATTTTAAAATACTTTTATCCGAAAATATCCGGGCAATTAAATTAGTTAGATAATTGATCAATCAAATAAATAGAAGAGGCTAGCATTCAATCCTACTTGATGATTTTTGTTTAAATATATATGTGAAGCTTTACTTATCGAATTTGGATTATATCTTAGAAAAGGATTTATACCTACTATATATCTCCCCATTGCATATTCTATATTTACTGCGGAGCTAAATCCTAATCCATGTCTATTTTTATATGGACTTTCAACGCCTTCAGTCAGTTTTGTGAATTCTAAATTATTATCGAAAAAATATCCTCGATCAGAAGCCCATACATTGTACCTAAGACCTGCCTCAATTCCAATTGATAAATGCTTCCAATGCATAAGAGATTTCCCTAATCCTATTTGTACATCTAGTCGCTTATGTCTTCGGTGCCATAAAAAACTTGTTTCAGAACTACTTGTTTGTTGCAGTGTTCCTGCAATCAATGTCTGACTCCCATCTGGATTAATAATTATAGTTTCTGTACCTGCTACTTCTTGCGATGTAATTTCCACTTCATTTGAGCTCATTGAACTGAAAAAACTTGAATAACTCAGTCCTCCAGATATACGCCATCCGGACGCGTGGAATAATCCTACACCTATCTCAGAATTAAAGCCCATCTTGTCATTTTCTAATCCAAGTATTTGAGCATCTAATCCTTCTGAATTTTCTGCAAGTATATTACGGCTGTTGTTATGATTGAGTCCTAACTGGAATCTTAAAAATGGTTTCCAGTTGTCCTGGTAAATAGGTACTATGCTGGTTGAAATACGTGCATTATCAAAAACTAAACTCTTGCTTATTAATGCTTGCCCCAGCTGCACCGTAGTGAGATAATCAATGTTCAAGAAAGTATGCGTTTTTCTCTTCTTCTTATTGAAGGGCTTAGCCGATAATGATACTTGTTTTTTAGAATCAAAAATGATCTTCGTTTGGCTAGTAATATCGGACCTGTTGTTAGTGCTATTTCTTTTTACATCATTTAAAACAAGTTCTGCTTCCTCATTGAGTTTCTTCAACTCTCCAGTTTCATTTGAAACTCTTATTTCTTCAGCCTCTACTTCCTTTAGAAATTCAGCAAATTCCACAAATTCCTCTAATTCTGTTTCAGTTCCTTTTTCTAATTCTTTTTCACGTTCAGGTTTATTGGCTTCCGCATTTATTCCCCTTTCACTATTTTTCTCAGTCTCACTTTCTCTATTGTTATCTCCTTTTGGATCATTTACAAATTCTGTTAATTCCACAATTTCATTAAATTCTGATTCAATCCCTTTTTCAGATTCAGCTTCAAGTCCTTGACTGCTTAATCCCGTTCCATAATACTTTCCTACAAAGAAACCGGTAAGTAGCATAGCCACAAAGAGTAAACTGAATGAAAGCAGACCATATCTTTTCCTTTTCTGCGGAAGTTCAGCAGATACAGAAGACCATAGCTCATCCGTGTTTAAGTCCATCTCTAGATTGTCTAGCAGATCCTTAAAATGTTGCTCTTTCTTGTTTAAATCTTTTGACATACGCTTAAATTGAATGTGGATTATTTAAAACCCAAACTTAGTTTACTATTAACGAGATCTTTTTTTTGAGTATGTACTACTCGTAATCTGTCTTCTTCAAATTTCTGGGCAATCATTTTTCGTCCTCTGGATACTAATGCCCTTGACGAACCTTCTTTAATGTTCAGTTGCTCTGCAATTTCTTTATGACTATAACCTTCTATCAAATACATGTTTAATGCGATTCTGTAATTGGGAGCTAGATCATTTAAAAATCGCATGACATCTTGAGTTTCTAAAATGTAACTCGCACTTGTATCACTTACTGGTTCGTGTAGCTCGTCTATTAAAAAAGAAATGTGTTTTTTCTCTTTTCTTATTGATTGCAAGCATTTATATACAGTAATGCGTGCTATCCAAGCTTTGAATTTTCCTTGCTCTTCATATGTCTTAATGTTCGTCAAAATATGGAGCAAAGATTCTTGCAAGCAATCTTTAGCCTGCGTTTCTATATTAATGTATCTTCTACATACCCCAAATAGATATCTGGAGTACTCATCTACAAAAGCCTTTTGTGCTTTTCTATCTTGTTTTTTACAGCCCTGTATTATGTCGTTTTCTAACACCTACTCTTTCAATTTGCTTTACAAAGGATTGTTCCTTCTATTGGAAAATTTCCCGCAGCTGCTGGCGTTATTGTTTGCATCCATACCTCACCAGAAAAGGTCATTCGTATCCAGCCACTATCCATTTCTTCATAATGACTTATGTACGCTTCATTGATTCCACAACCCTCTGAGGAGTTTTCACAATTTACAGCATAACCATCATCACCAAAGTTGTCGTCATTTATCCTTATGTTCAGTTGTTCTACATTATATTGTCCTATTTCAGCACCCTGGATTATTAGTTTCATTTCACCACCATCTGCTTCAAGAATTGTTGTATTCCCAACCCGACTAAATTCAAAAGAAGGGTAGAGCTTTTTATCCTGTCTTATTTTTAGAAAACTAAAACCATCTAAATGCGATTCGCAACCACTTAAATATTCTATAGCTTCCTCCGTTTGCGTACTCCAGCTTATAGTTGGCCCAGAACTATCTTCTTCAATATTGTAACCTGCAATTTCAAATTCATTACTGCACACACTTAACCACGTGTTGATGTCAGTGCCATTGAAAGCATAAATGTAGTTTCCATTGTCCAAGAACATGTTCACCGCTGGTTGATTATTCAATTCTTCATCACAGCTAAGTATGGATGCATCTAGGTTAAAAAACTCTCCATCTGTATTCTCTATGTGGAACAAGATATCATCTGCATTCTGATCAGGCGAGTCGTAATCAATTGTACGTAATGATGTATTGCACGGATCTATGACGTTGTATATCAACGCAGAATTAGAAGGCACAACTGAAAGAAACTTTCCGGACACACTAGTAAAACCTTCTGTTTCCGTCATTGGATTTTGCCATCTAAATTTTTGGTAGGATATTGCTTCTCCATCCAGAAGTAAATGCCCTTCAGTAAATATTCCTGCCTCATATTCTGCAAGCATATAATATCCATCATCTATGATCTGAGCAATTGAATTGTTTATATCTGTTATGAGTTTCCATTTCTTAGAATCGTTGTCTAAGAGGAATAGTCCTATGGAATGCATTGTCACTCCTCCGTAAGTCAATCGACTAGGACTATCAGGGTCAATTTCCAAACTATTGTCATTATCATCCTTAAGTTCAAAATAAAACCTTTGAATAGGTTTAAGAGAAACAAGAGAATTGAGTTTGTCATATCCAAAACTCCCAAGTTGCCAATCATAATTTTCATCACTCAAATCTCTTATCCCTAAATTGAAAGCACTCGTATGTTTCTCACCTGCACCATTTTTTAAACTAGAGATAAGAATATTCACATTTGGAGTTATTTTTTGATTCTGATTTAAATCAACACGCATAGATTCTAACTCTGGGAAAAAACGCAGATTTAAAACATTCACATCGTTTTCAATTAACAAGGGTAGTGCAAATCCTTTAAATGCGTCAGCTTGGGTAAGCTCTATGTATTGGCCTTTCTTATTCACAGCTTCCACCGCTTCTAGAAAATAGCGTTTATTCTGAACTACTTGGTTTAGCCCTATGTCCATTATATAGTCATCCTGAACATTTCCAGAAGCATCAAGTACTTGACCAGTAATTTCAGTTGTAATAATGACCTGTGGATCCTCAGTATTTTGTTCCACTTTTGGCTCAGTCTCAAAATCTTGATGACAAGCAACAAAAAGAATACAAATTAGAATGAAAGAGATATTTTTTAAACACATTGTTAGCGTCCGTTTCCTATAAATGACAGATTTAGTTGCATACGTTGCAAACGGAATAAATTTATTTTGTCTTAGCAGAATTCTGATGGAATCAGTTTTATACATTTTAATCGTAAGTTATTGATAATCAATGCTTAATTAAGTTTGTATTAAAGTCAAAGATGAGAGTTTATTATTTTCTCTATTACTAAAATAGGGATAATAATTTGGGCATATCCCTTCGACTCGTTTCACTCGCTCAGGGGCGCAGTATTACAGGCTCGTTGTTCACTCGGTATCTCAGGTGTCTCAGACACCTGAGATACTAAACCTTCCATGTTGCTTATGCAACTCTTTTCCGTCGTTTATAAATTAGTGTGTTGCAATAATATGTATCGATGGTGTCGCTCCTAGGGAGCGAATTGTAGATTTATCCTTATGGTTATAAATATTTAGCCACGCTGTGGCTAAAAAACCGACAACCGTTTTTAGGGGTCGACCCTCCGTCACTCAGTCTCTCCGTCACTCAGTCGTTCAAGCTTTCAGTCTCTCTTCCCATCAGTCCCAAACCATACTCCTCAATAATCCTAGATGCATCCTCATATCCATAATCATATTTCTGTTCAAAACTTGGATTATCAAAAGCCAATGGAGTGCCAAGAAGTCTTTTAGAAGCAATGACGACCTTTTTCTTGCTTACAATGTTTTTAATGCGTTGCTTAGGAAGATACTTTTTTACGTATGCAATACGAGCAATGAATGTGTAGTCAAAGACCTTGTTTTCTAAATGGGTAAACTCAGGTTCATTGTCAGCAAAACCACCGTCTAAATATTTCTTTTTATTAATAATCCTGTCTTTAAAAAAGGGGAGTCTCGCACTTGCAAGGATGTATTCTACTAACTGCCCATGCGGTATCTGATCTAGAGAAGGGTATTCTAATTTCTGATCGGTAATATTATAGATGGCGATGATAAGTTCTATGTTTTGGGATCTTATGATTTCCTCGTCTATGTATTCGTTAAGAATCTTTTGTAATGGACTTACATCAATCCCACCCGTAATCACTTCCTTAAACAGAGTAAATGAATAACTCCTCCCGTTCTGTCTTACATTTTTAAAGAGTTCTTTCTTAGTAAATTCTAACCAGATCTCTCTGGCCTCTAGGGGATCGTATTGCATGAGCAAACAAGCATTCAATGCACCTATTGAGCATGATGACACTGAGACTAAGCTATCTCTGAATCCAGCCTTTCTGAGGGCTTCAGCAACACCTATTTGATACATCCCGCGGGTGCCTCCTCCAGTAAATATATATTTCGTACGTATTGACATATAGTACTCAAAGAACGTTTTATAGGCACAAATGCTTAAAAAAAGCTGATAAAATTGATGAATTTGAGAATTCCTGTGTAATTCGGCCCAGATTAGCAGTAAAATCTGATAATTTTCGATAGTTCAGGCATCAAATGCATTATTTTAAGAATATACAGTTATGAACACCTTAATGAAGCAGAATACATTGATATGAATTATTTAAAGATGAATAAAATTGCTCTCCTTACAATCTTTGCAACTGTGCTCTTTACCTCTTGTCAAAGAGAAAATATGGACGGTCTCGTATCAACAGAAAATGATATCACTACAGAGCCTGAGTTTTATGATCTTACAGGTACGGTTAGTATAAGTACAATAACTACAGAAGAGAAAAATTATTTTGCCTATTTGACGTCTTGCGAAGAAGAAGATTTTTTCATTAACTCATTCATCTTTGCTGAAGACTTTAATTTTGAAAATGGATTAATTAAACCTGTAGGTTTGGTAAATCAAATCTATTGGATAGACTATGCTCCTCTTACTGCTGGGGTATTCAAAGCATACGGGAGCACAGCAGGTGTAGATGGGCAGTTTAATGAGTCTCATTATGTTTTAGAACTTGATTTAACAGAAAGTGCTGGGTCTACTACTGATCCAAATATTATGTATTCAGGAAGTTTTTATCCTGATCCTACTTACAGTGCATTAGGACAACAAGAAGATCAACGTATAGGCAGCTTTAATGTCTCTGAGGTGCCTTGTGAACTTGACGATATAGTGCCTTCAATTTTAGTATTACCCAATGGTGATATGGTAAACTGGTCAAAAGGACGAGCCGAGTTTAAGAAGGATGGTGAAATACAAAAATACTCTAGTTTAATGCAATTTTGTGAGAACGACGAGTCAGCAGATTATATGCTTTCAGCTTTTATTCACTTTGGACATGGACTGACTGATCACACTTCAGGACCATTTGCACTTGCCGTTTCTGGAGAGTATCTGATATATTTTACACAAGATGAACTTCCCAAATCACAAGATAAAATTGAGGCAGCATTGATAAGGGTTGATAGTGAATTGGTAGCAAATTATAACTCCGGGTTTATTGTGCAAAACGGCTATCCTATAGTTTTAGAAATTGATTTGGTAGAGACTGATAGGATAATTGGACATTTTACTTTCCAGGATAGTTCTGGAGCGGACTTCAATGTTATTGAAGGAACATTTAATACTAGAATTGCGCCTTGTAACTAATTTTAAATGAATCAACTTAAGATCATACACGGTTGCATGAAGAAAGACAGGAAGTGTCAACACCTCTTGTATGCACAATATGCGGGTTGGGCATCTACAATCTGTAGGCGATACGTTTATGACACAGAAAAAGCACAGGAGGCCATGCAAGATGGATTTTTGAGAGTGCTAAATAATATTGAGCAGTTTGATATGGAAAAGGGAAGTCTAAAACAATGGATGGCAAGAATATTCATTAACTGTTCCCTGAAAATTACAAAGAAAGAAGCATTCAATAATTCATTTTCATCCTTGGACGAAATGGATAGAGATCCTATGGATACAGATAAATTTTACAATATGGATGCAGAAGGTGTTCTCAGATTTATGAAAGGTATGCCCACTGGTTATAAAACTGTTTTTAACATGTCCGTCATGGACGGTTACTCACATAAAGAAATTGCTAAGACTTTAAATATTTCAGAAATCACTTCCCGTTCGCAACTCTTCAAAGCCAAAAACTGGCTTAAGAAAAATGTGGATGTAAAAGAAATTCAATCAAGAATGTAACATGGGAAAAAGAGAAGATTTTATAAAACAATTATTAGAAGGCTACGAGACTCCAGTAGATGTGCCCGCTACATGGAACGAGCTGGAAAAATTGCTTGATCCTCCAGAAAGGAATAAGAAACCTATCTGGCTATGGTTTGCACTTGGAGCGCTATTAATGGCTGTTGGAATATCAGCATATATGATGATGTCTGTGGAGGAACTAATGCCAATGGTGGATTCTAGTCCAGAGAAAAGCATTAAAAATGTGGAGCTAGCAAGTAATACGGAAATTGAGACTGCACAGATTGAATCAGTGCCCACTATAACAACAGATAAAACTAATGTTGAGAAAAAGAAATCAGGTATTAAATCAATAAAGCAGAAAGTATACGAAAGCAAAAATACATTTACTCCAAGAACTGAGAATGGAACTGGAAACGTTTTAAACCAAGCTCAGATAGCAGTTGTATCATTTGAGAACAATGTGGATGCAAATCAAGAGAATGTGACAAGTACCCAGGTTAGGGATGCTAGATTGAGTTCACAGACTCAAAATACTTCTTCTGAATTTGCTGAAAATTCAAACTCTAAATTTGATCGTTTAATTCAATTGATCCCTGTTCACTTATTGGGATTAATAGGTGTAAAAGAAAAAACGAATCTCTTTGAGAAGGAGGCTATATTTGCAGAGATATCTATTCCACAAAAGTCTATTGCTCCTGTAAGAAACAAGCATAGTAATTTGCTTACTATAGAGTCTGGTTTTCTAAATCAAACAGACAGTTATTTAACTAAAAATTTGGAGGAAAATACAGCTGATGTTAGCTCTTTTTTGAGAGTTGAAACTTTAGGAGATTCCGCTTCAGTGCAGCAAATCGCAGGGTATAACTTTGGTATTAATTTTTCACACACATTTTCTAATGGACTTATACTTGGGACAGGTTTTAATTACAATTCCTTTAAGTCAAAATTGAATGGGAAGTATGAAAGACGTTCAGATGCAACAGATACCTTGCCTAGCATTATCGTGAATATCCCAAGTGGAGCAATTAATGCAGCATATGATACACAGTCATTCAGTGCAGTAGAACTGAGAGAAATTACACATTACAATAGTTTGAACGTATTTCAAATCCCTTTTAATTTTGGCTACAATATAAGAAGAGGCGATTGGCAAATTATACCATCTATTGGTGCTGGTTTAAATATGATAATAAGTGCAAATGGGAAATATTTCATTAGCCGTTCTAGTATTACTGAATATACAGAAGAAGAACCATTTAAGCAAAGAGCCCTTCTCTACTCACTACATGGAGAATTAGGAGTACACAGAAGAATATTCAATGATTTCAATTTGTATGCGGGAGTTAAGGCTGGGAAATACTTAAGTGACATACGTAGAAGTGAAATATCTGAAAGCAAGTTTAATTATTTGGCCTTGAATTTAGGACTTAGTTATAATTTTTAATACCAGCTTAAACAAAATACTAAAGCATGAAATATTCTTTATTTGTTAGCATAATTTGCGTTTGTATTTCATGCAATAGAACTCCTGAGTCAGGTCCACCTGGTGATTATAAATATGAAGTAATAAATAATGCACAGATTGAAGTAGACTCTTATACGAATGATGAGGGTATACTGTCTATTAATACCTTCAAAGCAATTGATGGAAATAAAACTGTTTTTTGTTATAAATATATAAGTGAAGACGACCCGGCAATTTCTGATGATGAAGTCACTAGAATTTTAATGTTTGAAGTAGATTCAAATATTGACAACTTTGTTTTAAATACTTCTGATCTCTCTTATGCACAGTGCGTTCTTCTTCAGTCTTGTTTTTGTGTTGTTGGAGGAAATCTTTTTGCCGAGTCGGGGAGCATACAAGGTTCAAGAAACAGTGATAACAGCTGGGATCTGAAAATTGATATTCAGACCCCAGTGAAATTTATTATTGACGCGACCTTTAAGTAGGTTTTGTATTCTTAAATAGGTTTTAGTATTCTCCTTTGATATATGGCCCACCCATTTCTACAATGCGTGTGGCTATTCGCGATATTTCTTTCTTGATCATTTTAAGTTTACTTGACGCTGCGCCCAACTGGTCTTGTACGATATTCATAGATGCTTTGTTCGTCTCTGTAGGCCCATACGTGGAATTGTTCAAACCCAAAGCAATCGAAAACATCCGTTCAGAAATTAATGGATGTGTTTTTTCTCCTGGTTTTTGTTTGCTTGGACTTCCATGCACATCTGCTAATAAAGTGGATATATCTGTAGAAAGAACATTAATGTCAGAATTCAATTCTTGAGTGTCAGACGGTGTTTGGCCCACCGCAGTTCTCAGCATCTTTAGCTTAGGCTTTAATTGATCTAGTTCTGCAAAAATGGCAGATGCCTCTTTACCAGTAGAATCAAATTTTTTCCAAAAACTACTTACCTCTTGGATAGATGCTCCTTTGAGAGTTGACGTTTTCATTTGCTTGACATTAAACTCTTGCTTTTCAGACAGCACAGTTGTTTCTCCATTCGCAATTTTAATCAGTTCAACAGAATACTTGCCAGGAGCAACCAGAAAACCTTTCGCATTTTCATTCGGTTTTGCAGAACTCACTAAGCTAGTTGCAGGATATCTTAAATCCCAAGACGTTCTGTGGATTCCTTTTTTTGTTTCTCCCTTAATTTGTCTGATAACCTCGTTTTGATTATTCCGAATCACCAATAGAATTTCTGTTCCGATAGCGTTTGCCTCCTTGTCTAAATTCTCCCACCCTGGAAATGGAATATTTTGCTTTTCCAATTTCTTCTCTGCTTCTGCTCTTTGATCTTTCTGAGATTTAATATCATCTTTAATGTAATAGCTAAGCAATGCTCCAAAAGGAGGATTTTCCGCAATGTAATGTTGTGAGCCTTGCGAACCTGCTCCCTTGTTAAAGCCCAAGTGTGAGCGCTCAATATACCACCATGCATCACGAACAGGGAAGAGGCTTGCTTCCTTATTAAGAACTTGATCGTTCATATTCCGTAGAGAGCTGAAATCATCTAGTATATATATGCTCCTTCCAAAGGAAGCAGCAACTAAATCATTCTCTCTTCTATGTATTTTTAAATCTCGGAAAGAGATGGTTGGTAAGCCACCTTTTAATTGTGTCCAAGATCCTCCACCATCTCTAGTCGCATAAATTCCAAATTCAGTACCTATGAAAATTAGATTTTTGTCCACATGATCTTGAACAATTCGCCATATTATATTATTCTTTGGAAGATTAGCCGTAATGGACTTCCAAGATTTTCCTTTATCAGAAGTTTTAAATAGAAATGGACGAAAGTCTCCTTCTTTATGATTATCCATTGCCATATATGCAACATTGGCATCAAATAAATCTGCTTTTATATCATTGATGTAGGCTCTCTGAGGTACTCCGCTTAGGCGGGATGCTTCTGTCTTGTTCCATGTGGCGCCTCCATCTTCCGTAATTTGAATAAGTCCATCATCTGTACCCACATAAATGAGGTCACGTTGCACCGGTGATTCGTCCACCATGCTTATCGTATTGTAATTAGACATTGCATACACATCCCATGGATTGTTTATACTCTGTTGTCTTCCCATTATTGGGAGCGTAAATCTATTTTCATTTCTACTTAGGTCTGTTGAAATTGCTGTCCAACTGTCACCTCTATTATTTGATCTCCATAATCGTTGTGAGCCAAAAAAGAGTTGTTTGGGATCATGAGGGCTTACTAAAATAGGGGCGTCCCAGTTAAATCGTTCGTGAGGGTCGTCCGCACCAGCTTGGGGCTGGATGTCCATAGCTTCACCTGTTGCCATATCTAGTCTGGAAAGGGTGCCTTGTTGTCTTTGTGCGTAAACAATGTTTGGGTTTCCCGGCTCTGTTGCAGGTTGATGTCCATCCCAATTTAGTACAACCTTCCAGTCTGAATTTTGAATACCCTGAATGTTATCTGTGCGTGAGGGTCCACCTTCTGTACTATTGTCCTGCGTACCTCCATATACATTGTAAAAAGGTTCTGCATCATCTATTGCTATATCGTAAAATTGAGTAATTGGCAGGTTTTCTATGTACCTCCAATTTTTGCAAAGGTCAAAGGTCTCATAAATTCCTCCATCACTTCCTAAAAGAAGATAGTCTGGATCACTCATTTTAAAATTTATGGAATGGTTGTCTCCATGCTTATTCTTTTCATTCATTCTCCTAAACGTCTTGCCTCCATCATCTGATATCTGTGCATTATTATCCATCAAATACAAACGATCATAATTATGTGGGCATGCATACAATTCTTGATAATAATGTGGGCCTGTGCCTCCTGTAATTGCATCAGATTGCTTTGCCCAAGTCATTCCTCCATCCATACTTTTAAATAAGCCTCCTTTCCTAAGGTCGAGTTCTACTGCTGCATATATAACGTCTGGCTTTTGGGGGGAAAGACAAAGTCCTGTCTTCCCAAGATTGGATTCAGGAAGTCCCTTACTAAGCTTAGTCCATGTTTCGCCACCATCTGTACTTTTATGTATTCCAGAACCTGGTCCACCACCCATATAGGCAGCTACGGTTCTATGTCTGTCCCAGGTAGCACAATACAAAACATCTGGGTTTCTTGGGTCCATTATAATTTCAGTTGCACCGGTCCAGACAGCATCTCCTAATGTTTGCTTCCATGTTGCTCCACCATCAATTGATTTGTAGACACCTCGTTCTCCACCGCTAGACCACAATGGTCCTTGTGAAGCTACCCATATGATATTTGAATTTTCTGGATGGATAAGTATTTCCGCGATGTGCTGCGATTGTTTGAGTCCCATGTTGTCCCAAGTCTCTCCACTATCTGTACTTTTATAAATACCATCCCCCCAGCTGACATGGCGGCCACCTACATTTTCTCCAGTACCTAGCCAGATAGTACTTGAATTGTTAGGGTCAATGGTAATACATCCAGTAGAGTATACTGATTGGTCTTCAAATATTGGTTTCCACGTAACTCCAGCGTTTACAGTCTTCCAAACATTCCCTGAGCCAACGGCAACGTACCACACACTTTCGTCATTTGGATCAATTGCGATATCCGCGATTCTACCTGACATAAATGCTGGTCCTATGCTTCTAAATTCCAGTCCCTTTAAATTCTCAGCATTAAAATTTGAAGTCTGCGCTTGAAGGAATGTGCCAGTACAAATCAAAAAGAAAGTAATGTAGCTAAGTGTGTTTTTCATATGATATATTTCTAAGAAGTTATTTTATACAAGTCATATTATTTTTTAACCTTAATGAAATCCTTTATTTCATTTCGTATTAAGTCATTTAGAATTTTAAGTTCTTTTGATTTTATAAGTTCATACGCGTTCAGTTGCATGTCTATCTTTGCTCCTATTTCATCAAATACTTTTAACATGGATTGGGTAGGAGGGGAGTCACTTATTTGCGCCAAAGAATTTAAGTGGGCTAACTTATTTGTCAATCGAATTGGAAAATTCAGAGGATCTTGTCTACTCTTGTTTTTCGTCTGATATAATTCTTTCTCTATGACAGTCAATGTAGAATCGAGTTCGCTGATCTTACTTACGATTGCTTCACTATCATGCATTTCTTTAAATTCGGCCATTTGCTTTTTTAAATCACGCATCTCAATTATAGTTTCATGTGCTGTAGTTACTTTGGCATTTACTGCTCGAATGAAAGTATGTTGTTGCTGTAAATCTCTGTCTGAAAATTCTACACGAGGGTCTTTAATAACCTTAAAAGTTTGTGATTGATTATTCCCATTCGTATTTAGGTGAACTGAATATTCTCCAGGCACCACTTTTGGTCCTGCCATAGATCCCCACCACATAATCATTCCATCAAATGATTTTGCATTGGCTTCCCTCATGTTCCAATTAAATAAATTCGCTCCTTGTTCTAATTTTAGTTTGTCTTGTTTCTCTTTAGCATGGTTAGAAAAGCTGCGTAAAGTGTCCCCATTCGCACTTAAATAATGCAGATGAACGGTGTCCTTCTTTTCATCATATGACCTAAGGAAGAAGTGTGTGTTTACACCTCCGGGATGATTCATTCCTTCGCCTTTGACGTTTTTATTCTGTCTTCCTTGCATGCGATATGAATCATTCGGCTGGAATAGATAGTCTTTTTGTAAGGCACCCATTTGTGCCTCCTCCCTTATTGTTTTTAACTCATCAATAATCCAAAGTCCTCTTCCTTGGGTAGCTGCTATTAGGTTGTCATTCTTAATTGCAAGATCCGTAATTGGAACTATGGGTAAATTTCTTTGTAAGCTCTGCCATGACCTACCATCATCACTTGAAAAATACATACCAGTTTCAGTGCCAGCATATAGAGTCCCTTCCTTTAATGGATCCACCCGTACAGCTCTCGTGAAATGTTCCTTATCTATACCTGTAGTTATTTTAGTCCAGCTGACGCCATAATTATCCGTCTTATATATGTAAGGTGAGAAGTCTCCAGATTTATAAAGTGTACCAGCAATGTAACAAGATCCAGCTTTATGCGGATTTGGTTCAATGCAATTTATCATCAGCCATTTAGGAATTCCTTTGGGAGTTACATCATTCCAGTTTTTTCCTCCATCACGCGTGAGATGTATGAGACCATCATCAGAACCTACCCAGATGACACCTTCTTCCACTGGTGATTCACCAGCTGCAAAAATTGTACAATAATATTCTACACCTGTGTTGTCTTGAGTTATAGGTCCACCTGAAGATTTTAGTTTTGTAGAATCGTTTCTCGTTAAATCAGGACTTATGATTTCCCACGATTGTCCTTCATCTGTACTCATATGTAAGTGATTAGAAGCTACATATAGTTTCTTCGCATCATGCTGTGAAAAGAAGATGGGGAAGTTCCACTGAAATCTATACTTCATTCCTTCTGCGCCATAACCCATTGGATTGTCAGGCCAGACATTAATTGCTCTGACCTGATTAGTACTATGGTCTACTCTTGTGAGAAAACCGCCATAACTACCGCCATAGACAATATCATTGTTTAATGGATCAACAGCAATATGTGCTGATTCTCCACCAGCAGAGCGTTCCCAGTCGGATTCTCCTATTGAAGATCCGTCTGTTCTGTGCGCTATGCGAATGGTACTGTTATCTTGCTGAGCAGCATAGATTCTGTAAGGAAAATGATTGTCAGTTGTAACTCTATAAAATTGAGCGGTAGGCTGGTTGTGGTATGTTGTCCACGTTTCTCCGCTATCGTAAGTAACCTGTGCTCCACCGTCATCGCCTATGATCATACGTTTTGGATCACTAGGTGAAATCCACAAATCATGATGATCTCCATGGGGTGCTCTAAATGATGAAAATGTTTTTCCTCCATCTTTAGATTTATGATAAGATACATTTACTACGTACACAATATCTTGATCTTGCGTGTCAGCATATAATCTGGTATAATACCAAGCACGTTGCCTTAATGATCTGTCAGAGTTCACTTTCTTCCAGGTCTTACCAGCATTGTCAGAACGAAACAAGCCACCGTCTTTATTTTCTATTAGTGCCCAGACGCGTTCAGGATTGGCAGGAGAAATAGTAACTCCGCTGATACCCCAGGTTCCTTTAGGTAAGCCTTCATTGGCACTTATGTTTTTCCAAGATTCACCTGAGTCAGTACTTTTCCAAAGAGCGGAACCTTCGCCTCCGCTTGAAAGACTATATGGGTTTCTTCGGATTGTCCAAGTGCTTGCATAGAGTATTCTTGGATTCGTAGGATCAAAGCTCAAGTCTACTGCGCCTGAAGAAGCATTAGCGAAAAGTACCTTCCGCCATGTATCACCGCCATCTATACTTTTGTATACTCCACGCTCATTATCATCAGCAAATAAATTTCCCATCACTGCAGCATATACAATGTCTGGATTAGTAGGGTGGACGCGCATCCTAGAAATGTGCCTTGATTTTTTCAAGCCTTTGCTCACCCAAGTTTTTCCTGCGTCTTCAGATTTCCAGACACCATATCCATAAGAGACATTTCCTCTTACCGTTTTTTCTCCACCTCCAACATAGATGACGTTGAGATCTGATTTTGCTACTTCGATAGATCCTACTGAGCCACCAAAAAAGCCATCTGATAAATTTTCCCAGGATCTACCTCCGTCATTTGTTTTCCATACTCCACCACCTGTAGCGCCAAAATAGAATAAGTTGGGTTTGCTATCTACGCCTGTTACGGCACAGGATCTACCGCCACGATATGGCCCTAATTCTCGCCACTCAACTTTAGTGACGTCTTCTTTATTTGATCGATTTGATTGTGCATTGCTGATTACACCACTACACATAATGAGTAATGTAAATAGGAGTTTGTTTTTCATAAGTCTTGATTCTTCTTGAAAATAATAAAGTAATTTAAATCTGTTTACATTTTTACTTATGGTTTCCTTGTAAACTTTAGTGGCTATTTAATTCCAATATCTTCACATACGGGGCGTGCGTCCCCCAAAATATATTTAGTAATACGTCATTTTTATGCACTTAAAACCTATTAAAACCCCTTTTTACGGTCATATCTTCTATTTTTTGTTAAGGATTCCAAATATTATCATATAACTATTATATTTAATCTATTAAAACAGCGATTAATTAACTTAACATCTTAAATATTATGGGTAAATACATAGTTGAATTTATTGGAACATTCTTTTTAGTACTTACAATAGTTTGTACTGTGAATGGCGGAGTAGCATTAGCTCCATTAGCAATTGGATCTATACTTATGGTTATGGTTTATGCTGGAGGGCACATCTCTGGTGCACATTATAATCCCGCAGTTACACTTGCCGTATGGATGCGAGGTAAAGTAGGTGCAGCTGATGTTCCTGGGTACGTTATTGCACAACTTGCTGGAGCAGCGGTTGCAGCATTGATAGGAACAAAAGTTTTAGGATTTACTCCTGCAGCAGCAGCCTCAGATATGAATATGGCAGCTGGTATTACTGCGGAGATGCTTGGAACATTTGCGCTTTGTTGGGTAGTACTTCATACTGCAACAACTAAGAGTACAGCAGGGAATTCATATTATGGACTTGCAATTGGTTTTACAGTGCTTGCTTGTGCATGGGCTTTGGGAAGTTTTTCAGGAGGTGCGTTTAACCCAGCAGTTGCTTTGGGTGCATTGACAGGAGGAATGGCTACAATGGCGAGCTTTGGTGGTATTGTTGTGGCGAATTTAGTAGCAGCAGCTTTGGCAGCAGTCTTATTCAAAGTAGTGTATGACACGTCAAACGATTAGTATCTAATCTCAATCATAAAAAAAACCGCAGCTGTTTAGCTGCGGTTTTTTTTGTTGTTTCAATTGTTTTTGTTTTTTAGAATATCAATGCTGCACTTGCGACAGGAAAAGGAAACTCTCCTTCCCTTGCGGCGAATAGGCCTACATCAAAAACCGCTTGTTTTGTCATGAATCTTAAATTCAAAGTTCCAAATGTAAGTGAGTTGTCAGCGAAGTCTGGGTTAGCAATAAAGATTTCGCCTACTATTCCTATGCGGTTCGTTAAGCGCCCCATGCCAGCTATTTGAAAAATTGGTAAATTTGCAATCCCCCCATCTTTAGCCCAGGGTAAACCTACTCCCATAGTTACGTTGTTATTTTTATCTCCCAAAGTCACGTTTGTATACGCAGCTCCAAATAACAAATTATCAGATCCGTCAATATATAAACTAGTAAAAGAGCCAACTCCAAAATGAAGTTTATCATTTGCATTATGTAATGTGAATTTAGGATTAATAAATAAGACAGGAAATCTACCGCCAAAAAGACTAGCGCTTTCAAATCCACCGGTTACAGAAAAATTATCACTAAAGCCATAAGAAAAGAAATTACCGACAATTAAAATGTTCTGATAATGCCCTTCTCCTTTTTTTAAACCAATGGCAGATTCACCAAGGTAATATTTTGAGTATAATGGATTATCATAATCAAAAACTTTGGCAGAGGAGTTTAAATCGTAGATGACTATTTCGTCTACATTGCTTCTGTCTATATTTACTGTTCCGGTTCCCTCAATCATCATTGAGATTTCCTTACTAGATATTGATTTGACTGTACCCTTGTATGATTTTCCGTCCTTCATTTCAATACGAATGAAATCTCCTTCCTTTGCTTTTTTACTCTCTTGGGCATCTATGTTTCCAATGATGCAAAAAAGAAACATTCCTATACATAGAATGGCTTTAAAAGTTGTATTAATGTTTTTCATCTTGTGTTTTAAGTTTTTTATCATTATGTCAACATTGACCTAAACGAATTCTAGATTAAATATGTATATCGCAATATTGTTAAAGAACTCTTTAAATTTTTTCATGTGAACTAATATTTAGTCGCTATTAATAATTCAAACATAGAGTGATTCTAATCACGTTATTGAGTTAATACATGAAATGCATATTGGGCTATTTTACGTTAGACTAATTTTAGTTTATTGAATGGGGGAAATATCTAATATTATGAAATATAAACCTTAACATTTCACGATACGTAAACGCAATTAAAAAATTAAGAGCATCTCTAATCAATAGAATTGATAATAGCCGCTAACATGCCATTCATGTCAAATTCGCTTTCATTTGATAAACCTGTTCTTACAACTACTAATTGTTTTGCAGGTATAATGAATACCCGTTGTCCTTGAAAACCAGCAAAATAGTACATGTCTTTTGTGACATCTGGATATATCTTTTGCTGAGTATTCAACCATATATGTGCGCCATATGCACCATCATCTGCATGCTTTGCTGGGGTTGTACTATATTTTACCCACCCAGCAGGAAGTATCCTTTCACCATTAAAAATTCCATCTCTCAAATACAGTTGCCCTAGCTTCGCCCAATCGTGCGTAGATAGGTGAGCATAGGAAGATAACACATAATTGCCAAACTCGTCCGTCTCCAATTGAGCGGATTGAATTCCTAAAGGCTCAAATAGCTCTTTGTATGGAAAGTCTAAATAACTTTGATAGTCATTAAACTTTCGTCGCAAATAGCCAGAAATAATATTTGTAGTTCCAGATGAATAATACCAATGACTACCAGGTTTAAACTTTGCATCTTTTGAATGTGCCACCTTAAATCCATCTTCTTCAGTATATAGCATCTTTGTGACATCTGTAATTGCAGTATAAACTTCCTCCCATTCTAATCCTGATTGCATTTGAAGTAGATCGTTTAAGCTAATCTGCCTTCTTTTATCTTTTTGCCAGGATTCTATGTCTATTGGCACTTGAATATTTAACATGTCTTTATTTACCATAATCCCTACAAGAGCATTACATATACTTTTGCACATTGACCAACCCAGAATAGGAGTGTCTCTGGTAAATCCATCCATATATTTCTCGCCAACAATATTTCCTTGATGCAATACTAAAAGTGTTCTAGTCTTCTTCGTAAATTCACCTGCTTGATCAAATGCAGATTCAAGTGCTTCTTTTAATTTGGGATTATTTGTATTCGACTTTACAAGATGATTGTCCTCTACAATTCTTTCTTCCTTCTCAAAAGATATTCCGTAGTCATCTTGACCCTGAAGTAAGACACAGCCCAGATTCTCTTTAAAAACGGCTGTAGATTTTTTAAAGCCTAAAAAATGACTTGATGCTTTTTTTGTTTTATGGTCAATGGAAACATTCGAAATACTTAAAGGGAAACTTCCTAAGTCTTGTTTTTTTATACTTTCAAAATCTCTTTCTGAAATGAATGTGCATGAGCAGGCCATTTTTGCAGCATACCCGTTTATAATTGATAACCTAGGGTATAAATAAAATCTAAACCCTACAAGAATAATTAGAAAAACAACAAGAATACTTAAAAAGAGCTTTTTCATAGGAGACTAAAATTGTAACTCATTTAGATCAATTCCGTATTCCACTCTTTTGTTGCCTCTGATATCCCATATTTCAGAAACGAGTTTTGCTGGTTGCGAACTTAAATCAATGCGCAACAAACCAAAATGATTATCCATAATAGGACCCTCAATTCTGTTTTCATTGCCAGTAGCAAAATGCCAAGTAGAGGAGAGACCACTTGATGTAATGTCGTAGATGGGATAACAATGGTCACTCTCGAGTTTTGATATTTCAGCATAATGTACATCTCCACTTATGAAAATTACGCCTTCTGCGTTTGTCTTTTTGATAAGCTTTAAAAATCGTTCTTGTTCATGTGGAAAATTTGCCCAAGCCTCATACCCATTATATTCAATTCCAAATTGTGTGCTAGATGCGACAATCCTTAAGTCAGCCTCTTCTTTCAATCTTTGTTCTAGCCAACTCCATTGCGCACTTCCAAGGAGAGTAGAATCAGCAGCTGTATAAGGAATGTAATCAAGAGGGTAGAAGTATTTACGTTCTCCGTCCTTGCTTCCGTCATAACGTTTTATATTATCTCTAAATGTGCGTGTATCTAGAACAATGAGTTGAATGGATTTTCCTTCATGCAAATAAATGTAAGACCCATAAATACCTGGATGTTTCCTTCGGTCGCTGTCTTCAGGTTCTTCAAAAAAATCAAAGAAAATCTCCTTGCTTTCTTCTTTATACGCATAATGTCTACCAGCATCATTCCAACCAAAGTCATGGTCATCCCACGTTGCAATTATTTCAACATTGTTCTTTAGTGCTTGGTAAGATTCTTTCGCACCAAGACGGGCATACTTTGCTCTTAAGGTGTCCATGACCTTAGTGTCTCCATAAATATTATCTCCTAAAAAAACAAAAAGATCTGGATCGTGCTTTACTACTTCATGGAATATAGGGAGGGGATGATCATGCCAGGCACATGAGCCAAACGCAATTTTGAATTCTGTAGCTTCAGTTTTACAAGCATTTGTTACACAAATAACTGTGAAGAACAAAATAGCTCTGAGTATGAATTTCATTCTTCTAAGGTACTAAATACCTTAAATGGTATTGAAGAACTGAAAGACTAATTCGCTATGAAAGAATTGATTGAACAAATTCCTTGCAAGCAGACCGTAAATTTTTTTTTCCTTCTAAATGCCGAATAAATGCACTTCCAATAATTGCTCCGTCAGCATATAATGATGCTTTCTTAAAGCTTGAACTGTTGTGGATGCCAAAACCTATAAGACTTGGTGTATTTGAAATAAGTGATCTTACTTTGTTATAGTATGTTATTTGCCCATCAGCAATATTACTTGTAGTTCCTGTAATACTCGAGCTGGAGATTATATACAAAAAAGCACTGCTAAGCGCTGCCGCCTTTTTAATTCTGGTATCAGAGGTTTGGGGAGTCACAAGGAAACTTATTCCTAAGTTGTTTTTGATAAATTTTTCTTTAAGTTGAGTTTCATATTCCTGCATAGGTAGGTCAGGTATTATAAGCCCATCTATTCCGGCTGAAGCGGCGTCTTTTAAAAATTTATCAACTCCATATTGCAGAACTTGGTTGTAATAACCCATTAGAATAAGTGGAATCTTGTTTGTTTGTCTAAGCTTAGTGATCTGTTTGAAAAGTAGATTGAGTTCCATGCCATTTTTAAGAGCAATTTCACTACTTGCCTGTATAGTTTCGCCATCAGCCAGAGGATCAGAATAGGGCATACCAATTTCAATAATGTCAGTACCAGCTTCCTCCAAGGCAGGAATTATCTCCAGAAGAGAGTCTAGTTTAGGATGACCAGCAGTAAAATAGATATTTAAAATCGATTCTTTCTTAGATTTAAAAACTGCGTTTATTCTATTCATTCTTGCGGATCCAGATTAAAAATTAAAATGATTTTTGTAAGTCGGAAGATCTTTATCACCTCGTCCAGACACATTGACAACGACTACACTGTCAGGTTCTACGTCCATTACATCCAAAATAGAAAATGCATGGGCCGTTTCTAGTGCTGGAATTATTCCCTCAGTGCGCGTGAGCATTAGAGCAGAATTGAGGGCTTGTGTGTCAGTAACTGGAAAAACTGTTGCACGTTTTTGGTCTATCAAGTGTGCGTGCAAAGGACCAATCCCTGGATAGTCCAAGCCAGCAGAAATAGAATACGGCTCTATGATTTGACCATCATCTGTTTGCATGAGTAATGTCTTAGCTCCGTGTATTATACCTTCACTGCCTAATATACTTGTCGCTGCGGAATGACCAGAGTCTATTCCTTTACCTGCTGCCTCAGCTAGATAGAATTGCACACTTTCGTTTTCAAGAAAATGAAAGAACGCTCCTGCTGCATTGCTCCCACCACCCACGCACGCTAATATAAAATCTGGGAAATTTCTTCCTGTTTGCTCTTCCAACTGGTACTGCATTTCTTCACTTATTACAGATTGGAATCTGGCGACCATGTCAGGATAAGGATGAGGACCTACTACCGAACCAATAATATAGTGTGTATCCTTAGGGTGATTAATCCAATCTCTGATAGCCTCATTTGTAGCATCTTTTAGGGTCTTACTTCCGCTTAAGGCTGGTCTGACTTCTGCTCCAAGCATTTTCATTCTAGAAACATTTGCAGCTTGCCGTTCAATATCAATGGCTCCCATATACACAATGCATTCTAAATCCATAAGTGCACACACCGTAGCTGTTGCTACACCATGCTGACCTGCTCCGGTTTCAGCGATAATTCTCTTCTTATTTAATTCCTTTGCAAGTAGTATTTGACCAATGGTGTTATTAATTTTATGGGAGCCAGTATGGTTTAAATCTTCTCTTTTGAGGTAGATCTTAGCATTGTATTTTTGCGATAAATTATTAGCAAAGAAAAGTGGAGAAGGTCTTCCTACATAGTCCTTTAATAATTGAGAAAAGTCTTTTTTGAATTTATTTGAATGCGTTATACTTAAATACTTTTCTTGTAATTCAGAAATATTGTGATGCAACATCTCTGGAACGTAAGCTCCTCCAAACTTACCATAATAACCATTATCGTCGACTGAATACTTATCACGCATTTAAACGAGTTTTTTCAAAGCCATTATACTGCCAAGGTGAAGCCCCTCATGGACATTGTTAAATTCTACAGCATCCTCTGAACTAGACAAAGTAACTCCAAAGCTAGTAGTGTATTCATTGTAGTTCTTAAACTTATCATTTTCTAAATCTTCTTTGAATTTATCAACGAGCGAAAGTAAACGTACTTTTATATTTTCAATCTCTTGAGATGATACTGTCTTTTCTGGTTTTGTTCCTTTTTTGTAGGCATTTACCTCATCTTCAGATATATATAGCGCTTGTCCTGACAATTTATATACGAGTAGTTGTTGCGTTACCATCACATGGGCGACATTCCAAATAATATTATTGTTGAATCCGTCTGGAATCTTATTTAATTGATCTGCACTTAGATCTTTTATAGTCTTCAGGATATTTTGCCTGGTCTGTCTTAAGTAATTAACTGTCCTTAGTGATGCCATTTTTAAATTGCTTTAATTTTTGATAATCTTTTATTCCTGGTGAAATTTCAAATTTACTATTAAGATCTACTCCTGCAAACTGTGGATGCGATATTGTTTTAATGTCCTCAACATCTTCAAGAGAAATACCACCACTTAGTATGAAGGGGGTACTTAGTGTGTAAGCACTGAGTATTGTCCAATCAAATTTTTCGCCACTTCCTCCGTAATTGCTGGTAAATGTATCGAATAAAAAGTATTTACTGCAAGAGTCGAATTCATTGCAAATTTCAAAATCAAAATATTTATCAATTCTAAAGACTTTTATGATAGGAGCAATTTTACTTGCTTGTTCACAAAAGGGCAAGTCTTCATCTCCATGTAATTGAATGAAATCTAAATTATGCAATCCTTTTGTTTTAATTATGCTGTCTAGGTTTTCATTGACGAATACACCAACACGTTTGAAGTTTTCGCTTTCTAGATAAATATATTTTTCTAAATATCTTTTTGAATGTGGGTAGAAGTTTAAGCCTATCATATTAAATTCAAGTTCTGAAACTTCTAATAGATTTTCTTGAGATGTTATTCCGCACACTTTTATTACCATTAGCCTACTTTCTCTAAAAGCTCTTTTAATGTTTTGCCAGGATCATCGGAATTCATAAAATATTCACCTATTAGAAAACCGTCAAAGCCTCTCTCTCTTAATTTAATTATCTCTTCAGCACTACTTATACCACTTTCGCTAATCAGTTTTCTGTCAGTAGGAAGCTCAGGGTATATATTGAAGGAATGCATTGGGTCAGCAGTGAATTTTTCTAGATCTCTGTTATTTACACCTATTATGTCCACATCGTCTGTGAGTTTTTCTAATTGCGAACTTGAGTGAATTTCCATAAGTACTTCAAGCTTTAATTCTTTTGCAAATTTAGCCAAGTCTTTCAATTCACTTTTACTTAGGATTTGTGCAATTAGAAGGATAGCATCCGCACCTATGGATTTTGCTTCAAGTATTTGATAAGTGTCTACTATAAATTCTTTCCGCAATATGGGTAGCTTTAAGTTGTTTCGTGCTTCTAGAATATCCTTTTCATGCCCTTCAAAAAAGCTATGGTCTGTAAGGATGGAAACTCCAGCTGCTCCATTTTCTTGATACATATTTGTGATCTTAACAGGATTGGCCTTTAAATTTATATTCTCTTTCGAAGGAGACTTTCGCTTAAATTCGGCAATTATACCAGGGGCATTCTCAGTTAAGCTTTCTGATAAAGAGACGATATCTCTTTCATAAAATAAACGCGTTACGAGTTCTGATTCTTTTATGAAATTTTTTCTGTATTCAACCTCATTGATCTTATGACGGACGATCTTGTCTAAAATGTTCATTAATTTGATTGTTTTCAAGAGCTGGAAGCAGCTAGAAGCTTGTCAAATGTTCTTCTAACTAAGCCAGACTCAATGGTTTCTTTGGATTGATGGTAAAGTTGTTTTAATTCAATATTGGGTGAATACAAAGATAGAGCTATTGCTGAATTTGCAGCAACAACTTCAAGATGTTCTTTTGGACATCTATTATCCAAGACGTTTAAGAATATATTTGCCGCTTCTTGAACAGTATTTCCACCAAAAATAGATTCTTGCATAATGGGGATAGTTCCAAATGATTCAGGTTTGACAAGGCTTTCTCCATTTTTTGTTATGACCTTACTAGTCCCTGTCAAAGACACTTCATCATAACCTTCTAAATCAAACACAATACTATATGCTTTGTTTGAACCCTGAAATAGATGATTGTATATCCTTTGTAGTTTAAGACTAAAAACCCCTACAGATTGCATATTCGGTTGTAATGGATTCACTAATGGTCCTAACATATTAAAAAAGGTTTTTACTCCCATTTGTTTCCTGATTGGAGCTACAAATTTCATAGCAGGATGAAATAAAGGGGCGTGGAGGAAACAAAGATTAGATGTATCAAGTTGTCTTTGGAGTTTGGATCCATCGTTAGTGAACTTATATCCAAGCTGTTCTAAAACGTTTGATGAGCCACAAACGGACGAAACGCCATAGTTACCGTGTTTGATTACTTTTTTATTCATAGCAGCAAGAACAAAGGCAGTAAGTGTAGAAATGTTGAAGGTGTTTTTTCCGTCGCCTCCTGTTCCACATAGATCAATGGCATCTTCAAAGTCTATAGATGGTTTGGTCGATAATTCAAGCATAGCATCTCTAAAGCCTGCGAGTTCGTCTACAGAAATGCTCCGCATCTGAAAGATGCTAATAAAAGCAGCTACTTGATGCTCGTTATATTTTTCCTTAGAAATATCTTTCAGTACTTCCGTTGCTTCAGATTTACTGAGGGTATTGTGCTGAAAGAGGTGATTGAGTATTTCCTTCATGATTATATACTAAGAAAATTTGAAATAATAGTTCTTCCATGGGGTGTCAGAATAGATTCAGGATGATATTGAACACCGTAGACTTTATACGTATTATGATCTGCTGACATGATTTCTCCATTTGCATCATAACTCGTAATTTGGAGTTGGTCAGTCATTGAAGTTTTATCAATCACCCAGGAATGATATCTGCCCGCTTCAAATTCATTTGGAATGTCTTTGTAAATACTAGATGAGTTTTCTGTTTGGACAATTGTACTAGCCATGCCATGAAAGACCTGATCCAAATTTTTTAGCTTACAATTATAGACTTCACCAATGGCCTGCAAACCTAAACACACGCCAAATATCTTTTTGGACGGACCATATGTTCTTATGAGTTCTTTTAATATTCCGGCTTCTTCCGGAAGTCCCGGGCCAGGAGAGAGGATGATTGAATTGTAATTTTCAACTTCTGATAATTCAATCTCATCATTCCTAAAAATGTCAATTTTTTGATCCAGAACTTGTTCAACAATCTGAACCAAATTGTAAGTAAAAGAATCGTAATTATCTAATATCAATATTTTCTTCATAATTCGGTTTCTGCTTTGTTAAGCGCCTTAATTAATGCACCTAATTTGTTCTTAACTTCTTGAAGTTCACTTTCTTCTTTTGAATCTATAACGATGCCAGCACCGGCTTGCCATTGTAAGGAATTATTCATGCTCAGAAAAGAACGAATGATTATAGCATGATTAATATCTCCAGAGAAGGATAGCAAACCAATCGCACCGCCATAAAAGCCTCTCTTGTGCGGTTCAAGTTTGTCAATAATTTGCATTGCGCGATATTTAGGAGCTCCGCTTAAGGTACCAGCGGGAAAGGTTTTTGTAAATACCTCAAAACTGTTTGTATTTGGATTTACATCGCCTTCTACTCTTGATGTTAAGTGCATGACATGACTAAACTTCTGTATCTCTTTATAGCTTTCCACTTTTACATTTGTGCAATTTATACTTAAATCATTTCTAGCTAAGTCCACTAGCATAACATGCTCAGCATTTTCTTTAGGGTCTGCCAGAAGTTGTTTTGCATACGCTAAATCTTCTTTTTCATTGCCGGTTTTTGGTACTGTCCCAGCAATAGGGTGGATCTCGGCTTTCCCATTTCTCACTAAAAGCTGGGCCTCAGGAGATGACCCAAATATTCTGTAAGAAGAATAATCAAAATAGAAGAGATATGGACTTGGGTTTATTGATCTGAGTGCGCGATATACATTGAATTCATCTCCAGCAAAATTTTGTACATAACGTCGAGAAAGCACAACTTGAAATACATCTCCTCTTTGGCAATGTTCTTTTGCTTTTGTGACATTAGACATGTACTCTTGGTCTGTAAGAGTAGATTCTATATCACCTTTTAAACTAAAAGAGAACTTACTGTAATCCTGTCTGTATAATAATTGTTCAATGTCTTTTATAGTATTTGTATCCCCATTTGGAATATTTTCTAAAATGGTCAGAGTTTCATAAAAGTGATCAAATGCAATTATATATCTATATAGATCGTAGCGTAATGAAGGAGTTTTTGAATGTTCAGTTGCACTAAGTTTTATGGTATCAAAATATTGAATAGAATCGTAATTACTGTAACCAAAAAAGCCATTGAAATTAACGGGTACATCATCTTTAGATAGCTCAAGTGAAGATTGAAATTCTTGTACATACTTGTTTATATTGGAATCTAAGGTTCTTGTTTCCTTGTTTTTACCATGATAGCTAGAAAATTCTAGACCATTTGCAGAAAATCCAGCAATGGGCTCAAAGCATATAAAGGAATTGCAATTTTCTCTACTCGCATAATCAGAACTTTCAAGAAGTAGGACCTGACTATAATGCTCTCTGATCTTCATGAACAAGCCTACTGGTGTATGTAAGTCTGATAGAGTATCTTTTGTGACAGTGCGTATTTTCATAAGTATTATCTAAAAATGAAAAGCGGCTTGTTGAAGTTCAACAAGCCGCTTTATTTATATCTGTATACAGGAATAGCTTCTAAACTTCAATTTGAGTTTTAGAATGCCACCACCAAGTATTTTGTGTAATTAATATCATCACGCAAATATAGACGCTTTTTTTAAAAGATTGTAATCATCATACTAAATTAGAGTATTTCTGCCGAGTCATTTAATTCTTCTTCTTTGGAAATCCTGGGATTTTGGTTTTAAGTTTATCTTTTAATTTATCTAATTCGCCTGATTGGTCTCCTAAGACATCTTTAACTTTGTCGTCAAGTTTTGTTACAAGAGTGTCTTTGACTACTCTTACAACCCCTGATTTTACTTTGGATGTTAAGGTGTCTTTTGCTACTTGAACTGCCTTGTCAACTCTTTGTTCTGCCTTTGCAATTATAGTGTCTCGGGTATTCAGTACTACAGAAGATGCACTGTCTTTTACCCTATCAATCTTTTTGTTTGCTTTTTCCGTGTATTCATTTTTCTTATCCTGAATAACATTGCTGACAACGTCCTTAGCAGAGTCTTTTAGGCTTTTTCCGCCGGCTCCCTTAGGTACAATTTTGAATTTTGGATTTTTAATCGTACCTGTTATATTCACATCTAGGTAGATGAAATCTCCCACGTCTAAATTGACACCTAATTTAGCAGCTTCTCCTTCTAGAAAGTCAATGCCTTGGTTTCCTATTTTCCCAACACTTGAGTTTTTAATTTTATCTCTAGGGATTTCAAGCTGAGCAACATAATCAATGCCCATATCGAACTTCTGCTTACCACCGACACGCATTTTAACATCATCTATATTGTAATCATGTGCTTTAAGGATGACGCCTCCATCTGCAATTTCAAACCAATTTTTTGTGTTTTCTAAATCTATTTGCTTCAGTTTATCAACTCCTAATTTATCCGCTAAGTCCATTATAGGTGCATAACCAGAAAATTTACTATTCAGAGTTTCAAGGAAACCAGAAGCTGAAAGTGAGTTGTAATCTAATTCAAATCCATTCTTTAGACTGCCAGACATTAAGAGTGTAGAATTGAAAAAGCCTTCAATAAATTCTGCTG
Organism: uncultured Saprospiraceae bacterium; assembly: GCA_937967615.1. Lineage (GTDB taxonomy): Bacteria > Bacteroidota > Bacteroidia > Chitinophagales > Saprospiraceae > CALCMJ01. The sequence continues at coordinate 11,523 of CALCMJ010000036.1, read as the reverse complement.
CAGGAGCTAATTGTCTGAACGTAGCCAATTTTTTAAATGTCTCTTGAAAATTAAACTTATTGATTTGATATTTGAAACTAAATTCTGGTTGGTCTGGAAGGCTATTGTAAAAGCCTTCTAGATTTACATTACCACCCATAGCTTTTGATTTGCAATTCTTCAAATTCGCAATACCATCTTTTATTGAAAGTTGGGAATTCATCTCCTTTACTTCAGTATCACTATATAATACTTTGTCCGCTTTTAAATCAATATTTATGTTGTACAATGGAGGAATACGCAAGGCTTCAGCTTGTTCAGATTCTCCTTCTGAAACAAACTTGTTCATATCAAATGAAGGAGAAGAAATGCTAAGATCTCCGTAAAGAGAATCATTTTTTGTTATGTGATTATATGCATTTCTTAAATTCCCACTTGTTTTTACTTTTGATCCTTCTATCACAACATCTGAATTTTGAATTTTAATATTGTTTGGAGCTATTTTACCATTCGCTTTAAATCCTGAAATTTGATAGCCTAGATACTTTATCGTATTTACTTCACTCGTAAAGCTCAGCTGACTATTGTCTATGATTTTTTGATCTATGTTTATTTCGCCACCCGTAGATTCAGTTTCACTGGTTGTTAATTCGTCTAAATCTATGTGGTTTGATTTATGTTTTATTGCACCTGATATTTCAGAGCCAGAAGTTAAAATGGCTAGAGGATTTTCAACATTTCCAGATATTGAATAATCACTGGCACCTAGTTTGCCGTCTAAAGAATTAATTTGAAGAGATCTTGGATTTGAGTTAATGTCAAAATTCGTAACTACAAGATCATTTCCTTCTTCGTAATCAATCTTCAATCCATTCGAATTCATGTCCATCTTAAATTCTAATTCTCCATAATTTTTATTTTCAATATTTGATTGAGAACCTTTAAACGCGACATCAGACAAAATAGAGCCCTGCATAGATTTAATATTTTCTATTGGCAATATTTGATGTATTTTTTCCAAATCCAGATTGCCAACTAATTCCATGTCATAATATGGATCTGTAAGTAAGTTAGTATATTTCAATCTCCCTTTGATATCTTCTCCAGCAATATTCATTTTAAGATCTTCAAGGTTTATTTCCATGTCATTCCAATCTTTGTCATTTGCAACAATAGTAAGATTACAATTGATATTTTTTATTGGCTCCGGGAAATCGCTGTTTTTTATGTATCCATCTTCAACTTTAATTTTTGCATTCAATCCAGGATACTGATTCGTTGAATATTTTCCTTTGACTTTAGCTTCTACAGTGGCAATACCTTTTGTATCCAATCCAGAAATATCCTTTTTAATGTCTAAAGGAATTACTGATAGGAAGTCACCAAAATTCTCATTATCAGAACTTATGTTCAAGTCCATGTTTATATCGTCTCCATCCAGTTGTAAATATCCTTCGGTTTTAATTCCAAGATCTTCTAAACTGATGTCATTATTTGAAATTGTATAAGTGCTTGTATTGTTATCCACTTTCAGATCTAAACTACCTTTTGTTCTAAGTTTGTTTAAGTAAGGGAAGTCAGCTTTTAATACACTTAAAGATCGGATATCTGAGTTGGTAGATAAATTAAATACATCCTGTGTGAAGTCTCCTGTCCCTGAATGATCAGTGCCAAGGGAAGTTATTTGCGTGTCACTTCGTGGATCCAGATAATTTATGTCAATATTTTTTAGAGTGTATTTAGAAAGTTCAAGTGTATATGTTGTTTCTATAGCAGAATCAGAAGTTTTCCATATTTCATAATTAAACTTACCGTTTTCATCAACGACAAGATTAATACTTCCATTCGTCAAGCTGACTGAATTAATCTTATATGGTTTATCTTCTTTAACGAATGACATAAAATCTACATCCATATCTAGGGATTCTGCATTCATTAATTGCATCTTATCAAATGTATCATCATTGTGAATACTGAGTTTGTGCATCTTAACAGAAACATTTGGAAATGACTTTATGAAGGATACATCTAGATCTTCAAAATCCACGTGTGCATTCACATTTTTATTTATAGCATCCCTAACGGCACCTACGAGTTCGCCTTTGTAAATAAATGGCAAAATGAGTAATGCTACGACAAGAGCAAAAACGAACAAAAATAGAATTCTAAAGATTTTTTTCATCTAAGATGTATTTGTATAATTAAGGACGAAAGAATAAGCTAGATTACAATATTTTAATGATTTCTTAACTTCATGTAAATATCGCATCTTTCCTACATGTCAGATAAGCCATTACTCAAAATTAAAGGTCTAAAAACCTTCTTTAACACAGATGAAGGGATTGTTAAGGCTGTAGATAACATTGATCTCTATATTAACGAAGGAGAGACCCTAGGTGTTGTGGGAGAATCAGGTTCTGGAAAATCAGTCACATCACTATCCATAATGGGACTCTTACCTAAGAATACGGCAAAGATAGAAGGTGGCGAGATTCTTTATTATGAAGATGATGTTTGTGTGGACCTTTCAAAATTAACTCAAAAGCAATATACGAAATACAGAGGGAAACATATTGCTATGATCTTTCAAGAGCCTATGACGAGTCTTAATCCTTCAATGCGATGTGGACTTCAAGTAGATGAAGCGATTCTTTTACATAGGACTCAGGACAAAAAAGAGGCTAGAAACATTAGTCTAAAGCTATTTGAAAGAGTCAAACTGCCAGACCCTGAACGTATTTATAATTCTTATCCACATCAGCTTTCAGGTGGCCAGATTCAAAGGGTTATGATCGCAATGGCAATTTCATGCAGACCTAAATTACTTATTGCAGACGAACCTACCACAGCTCTAGATGTCACAGTGCAAAAAGAAGTGATTCAGTTGTTAAAGGATGTACAGGAAGAATATGGCATGGCCATTTTGTTTATATCACACGACCTAGGTGTAATCTCAGAAATCGCGAATAGAGTTGTTGTTATGCAAAACGGTAGGGTAGTAGAATCATCTGATGTAGCTAGCTTATTCAAACATGCAAGCCATGCTTATACCCGAGGCCTTATTGCATGCAGACCTCCTTTAGATTTTAAGCTGAACAAACTTCCAACCGTGGAAGATTTCCTTACTGACGATTCACTGAATTTCGAAAAATTCTGTAAACAAAACAAGAAAGACTCTAAACACGCAATCAGTAATGATGTCGTTATGCGAGTTGAGAATCTAAGTACATGGTACCCTAAAGAGCGCAATTTCTTTGGTAAGGTGACACATTATTTAAAAGCGTTGAACGATGTAAGCTTTGAAGTAAGGAAAGGAGAATGTTTAGGCTTAGTAGGAGAGAGTGGTTCAGGGAAATCTACTCTAAGTAAAACGATTATGCGTCTGGAAGAAGCTCAAAATGGGTCTGTTTTCTATAAGAATGAAAACATTCTCAATTATGACACAAAAAGACTAAGGAAGTTGCGAAAATCTTTGCAGATAATATTTCAAGATCCATATTCTAGTCTTAATCCTAGATTGACAGTTGGTTATGCTATTGCAGAACCTATGATAGTGCACAAGATTGTCTCCAGTAAACTGGAGGCCAAAAATCGCGCTATTGACTTATTGAAGACTGTAGGACTGGAGGAAAAGCATTATTCTAGATATCCTCACGAATTTTCCGGTGGACAAAGACAACGCATTGTAATTGCAAGGGCATTAGCATTAGAACCAGAGTTTCTCATTTGTGATGAATGTGTTTCTGCTTTGGACGTTTCTGTTCAAGCTCAGATCATTAATTTGTTAATAGAGCTCAAAGAAAAGTTCGGCCTGTCTTATATTTTTATATCGCATGATCTTGCCGTTGTACAGTTTATTTCAGACAGAATAATGGTAATGAAAGAGGGTAGTATAGTTGAATCGGGGGATTCTAAGTCTATTATCCAAACCCCTAAATCACCATATACTAAAAAGCTTTTATCCTCAATTCCTGGAAGAAATTTAGTTCTGAAATAATTTTATTTAACAAAAGTGTAACTATTTCAATTTTCCTTGCGTTTTATAGACAGAATAACTTTTGTGGATTAAATTAACCAGGTAATGCAAGATAAACTCATTCGTAAGGTCTTTTTCCTATTATGCACTTCTAGTGCAATTTGTTTTATTTATTTACAGATTAGCTTAAATACATTAGATTTCACCATACTGGCTGAAGAAAAGGTCTGTGAAATGGCTAGTGTCTCTCCAGAAGTTGATTTATTAAAGTATTGCCTTGAAAAATTGAGATATATGATCACAGTAAATTTTGCATAGGATCTATGCTTTCTGACTTGAAATTATAGCCGTTTAGCAATTCTGTAATTAACATCTTTTTCTTCCCTTCTTGTTGAATCTCAAGCACGTGTATATAACCATCGTTTGTGCTAATGGTCAGATAGGATTTGTTATCTGTAAATATATTTCCAGCTGTTCTAGCCAAACCATCTACAAATCCCCTAGATTTGAAAATTTTATGGGTTTTACCATCAATCTTACACCATGCTGACGGAAAAGGATCCAAACCTCGGATTTTGTTATATACTTGATGAGTTGGAAGATTAAAATTTAGTTGACAATTTTCTCTATTTAGTTTAGGTGCTTTTGTTGTAGCAATATCCGGCTGAGGACGGAGTCTCAGATTTCCAGATTCAATCATCCTTACGGATTCGAGAACGACTTGAGCACCTAGGGCCTTTAGTTTGTCATAAACTGATCCTAATGTATCATTGTCCTTGATAGACATTTTTCTTTGTAATAGCATATCACCTGTATCTATCTCATGCTTGAGTTTGAATGAGCTTACACCAGTTTCTCTTTCGCCATTCATAATCGCCCAGTGAATAGGGGCTGCTCCTCTGTACTTGGGTAGTAGAGAGCCATGCAGGTTGTATGTGCCCAAAGGGGGCATATTCCAAACTACCTCTGGAAGCATTCTAAAAGCGACTATAACTTGTAAATCGGCATTTAAAGAATTGAGCTGATTAAGGAACTCTTTGCTCTTCAAATTAGTTGGTTGTAGTATATTGAGATTATGTTTTAGGGCAAACTTTTTAACATCTGACATGATTAGCTGTTTTCTACCTCTACCACCATATTTATCAGGTGCTGTTACTACTCCAACGATATCATATTTATTTTCGACTAACATTTTTAACGATGAAACAGCGAAATCTGGTGTACCTAAAAAGATAATTTTCAGTCTCATATATATGAGGAATTATTTTAATCTATAATAGTAATAAACAGGGATTTATATACTTTTGCAGTCCAAAGTTAAGATTATGAAAAACTTATTCACCGTATTTTTTATTTGCTTTATTTCATTTAGCCTCCAAGCTCAGACTTTGAGTATAGATGGCTATGCTTTTGAATCTGGAAATAGAGGATATCTCAATGCAACTCAGATAGTCATCTTTGATGCTGATAAAGAAACAGTTTTGTGCGAAACAATGTCTGACTTAGATGGACACTTTGTCTGCGAAGTGCCAGTTGGTAGGAAATACATCCTTACTGCTTATAAGGAAATGTTTGAAGATATGGAAATTGAAGTTTCAAATAAAAGCAGAAAGAAGGAAGGAAAACTTTTTGTCAAACTTGAAATGAAACGTGCGCCAGGTTACATTTTTGAAATAACTTTGGCGAATGCAAGAGAGCATGACAGTATTGTAGTTGACGCCATCAAAGGAGCAAACATCGAAGTATATAATAATACTAAGAAAAAAATGGAGCTAACTCTTGAAGAGCATGCGGCTCCTAACTTTAGGGCAAATTTGGTAAAAGGGAATCACTATACAGTTTTAATTCGAAAAGAAGGATATTTCACCAAAAGGATGGAAGCCTTTGTAGATATTGAAGGATGTATTTTGTGTTTTGACGGAATAGGGGATGTACGGCCTGAGGTTACAGATAATCTTACAGAAGGAAATGCAAATGGCGTATTGTTAGCCAATGTAGAGATGGAGCGAGTATATCTGGGTAGAGAAGTTCAGTTTAGAAATGTGTTGTACGAATTCGGGAAAGCCGACCTTACTCATGATGCAAAAAAAGCACTTGATAATCTAATCGTTCTAATAAAAGACAATCCTAATTTAACAATAGAATTAGGGAGCCATACTGATTCTCGTGGAAGGCAGGAAGATAATATGGCTTTGTCCATTAAAAGGGCACAATCTGCTGTGGATTATATTCTTGAAAATAGTGAAATACCAAGATCTTCAATAACCTCACGGGGTTACGGAGAAACCGATCTTCTTAATAAATGTACTTCATTTGTAGAATGTACTGATGCACAACACGCAATTAATAGAAGAACTGAAATTAAAATATTAGGAATAAACACTAACGTTAAAATTCCATCTCTTGCTCAAGAAAAAAGAGAAGAAAGAGAAGCTTTGCTTATTGAAGAGTTATTGAATCAAGAACAGGTAAGAATTCCAGAAGAAGGTGAAGAGGAAGTCAAAGAGGAAGAAGAGAAAGAACAAGTAGAGGATGAAAGATTCTCTGGAACACTTGATGGTAGTGCACTAAAGAAAAAACTGGAGGAAAATAAATCTACAAGTGAGCAAAATGATATTGAGGAAAATACATTGGAAGATGAATCAGAAGATGAAAGTATTGAAGAAGAGGTAGTTCTTGAGAAAGAATCAAGGATAGTGATACATCAATCTAGAAAAACAATTTCTGATAACAATCTTCTTAAAGACAAACACGAAGATTTGAAATTGTACAAATTAAAGAACGGTGAGTATTTATATACTATTGGAAGTTTTCCTGAAGAGCGAGATGCAGTAAAATATTTGATGGGAACTGCTAAGAAAGAATATCCTAGAGCGTATATAGTAAACTTTGTGAATGGAGTTTTAGAATCTGAATTATAAGAAGTATTTGCGTGTTTTCTTTCTGCCAGTATTCAGTGGGATGTTTACTTGAAATATTGTGAATGTATACATCTGACTCTTAGGAACAAAATGAAGACTCAAATCATCATCAATATCGAAGTCCAAAAGATGGGCATCTACAAACGCTTCTGTTATGGCAAGTAGGTGTACAATGCCAAAACCAATCCACAAGTAATCTTTTTGTTTTCGGGTAAAATCTCTGGTAGGTTTGAGAACACTAGCCTCAGTAACTCCACGAAAATTTTCTGTTCGTCCATTAAGAAGGTCTAAATATCCTTTATTGAGAGCATTCCAATAATTGGTCCTATCAATCGCCAAAAATAGAAGAGTGCCTTCAGCTGCAAGAACTATGGGAACTTTCCAATATCTTTTATTGTAAAATTGGCCTGCGGCCGGAAATAAAAGGCCGGAAAGAGCTGCTTTACCTGGCTTTCCTTTAAATACTGAGAATAGTCCAAATCTATCTCCTTTATTTGCCTCATATAATGAGTCACTGTAATACGCAGAGGTATCCAATTCAACTTGCCCAAAGCAAAAGTTACTAGAAAGAAAAACTACAATTAATATGAGGTAGTGTTTTATACCCATCTATATCTTAACGATTTAAAATAGAAATTGTTAGAAATAGCCTAAGTTTTCTAATATCAAATTGAATTCATCATCATCTTTAAAGTGAATTCTAAATTTCCCCTTTCCAGCTGAAGATCTATCAATAACAACTTTTGAACCCAAATGGGAGCTAAGCTCATCTTGTATTTTTAAAATCTGAGCGTCTATTTTCTTTCCTTTTTGAGCCGTATTTGAATTGCTTGGTTTAGAAGAATTGTAAGTCCTAATAAGTTGTTCTGCTTTACGAACAGAAAGATCTTTATTAACTATTTCCTTAAAAACTGAAAGCTGAATCTCTATTTTATCTATTCCAGCTATTGCTCTTGCATGTCCCATAGAGATGCTGTTATTCTTGAGAGAGTTTTGGATGCTCATAGGTAATTTTAAAAGACGTACATAATTGCTTATTGTACTTCTTTCTTTCCCTATCCTCTCAGATAAGTCTTTATGCGTTATATCAAATTCTTCAAGTAAACGATGGTAGCTGATAGCGATTTCAATTGGATTTAAATCACTCCTTTGGATGTTTTCAACCAAAGCCATTTCAAGCAAAGTTTGATCATCGGCAAGTCGAACATAAACTGGTACGGTTTTAATTCCGGCTTTTTTGGAAGCTCTCCAACGCCGTTCTCCCGAGATTATTTCAAATTTATTTTCAGCAATTTTTCTGACAGTAATAGGTTGAATTAGTCCGTATGTTTCAATAGATTGGACGAGTTCTTCAAGTTCCTTGCTGTCAAAGTTTTTTCTAGGTTGGTCTTTGTTAGCTACTATTTGATTAATTGGAATTTCTATGACAGATGCACTAATCTCCTTTATAACTTTTTCCTTCTGTTTCTTGGAAACGGTTTTGTCATTGCTATCAATTCCTTTAAGCAAAGCTCTTAGTCCTTTTCCAAGATCATTTTTTTGTTTGCTCATTCTTATTTCTTTACTGTGGTTTTTGATATAAGTTTTTTAGGACTTACGTGTTCAATCTTATCTCCGTTATTCTGAAGGAATTCGTATGCTAAGTTTAAAAAATTTGTGGCCCCTTTACTAGAAATGTCATACAGGAGAATAGATTTTCCAGTACTCGGTGCTTCACCTATTTTTGAATTTCTATGTATAATAGTCTCAAAAATTGGGTCTGTCAAAATTTCTTTAATCGTCTCTACAACCATATTGGCCATACGAAGTCTTTTGTCATACATGGAAAGTACGATACCTTCAACTTTGAGTTCTGGATTTAACTCTGCCTGTACTAATGAAATTGTATTCTTGAGTTTACCCAATCCTTCTAAAGAATAGACTTCACACTGGGCAGGGACAATTACTGAATCTGCGGCGGTAAGCGCATTTAATGTTAGAATACCTAGAGAGGGAAGACAGTCTATGAAAATATAATCGTAATCATTTTTTACTTGGTTTATTATCTTTCTAAGGACAAATTCACGATTCTCCATTTGAACCAGTTCAATCTCAGCACCTACTAATTCAACAGTGGAAGGGATCAAATCTAGATTGGTTGAAACGTCCTTGATGATCACATCATTTGCACTCTTGTCACCTATGATCACATCATACAATTCACCTTCAATCTCATCCTCTTTATGACCAAGGCCCGAAGATGCATTTCCTTGTGGATCCGCATCAATAAGAAGTACTTGCTTGTTTAGGAGTCCCAAGGCAGCAGCTAGATTTACCGCTGTAGTGGTTTTTCCTACACCACCTTTTTGATTTGCAATTGCTACTACTTTACCCATTTATAATGTCTGCTCTTCTGATATGTTCATAAAAATTATTTCTTTTCCTTTCGCTTTGAATGCATTAATAACTTCTTGCTTATTTATTTTTATCCAAGCAAATGTATCATAGTGACATGCGATAATTTTATTACAGTCTATAAACTCAGCAGCCAGTATTGCGTCTTCATAACCCATAGTAAAGTTATCACCGATACAAAGTATTGCAAAATCAAGTTTAGGACTAGTCCTAGCGATAAGTTGCATATCTAAAGTTAGTGCTGTGTCACCTGAAAAATAGAATGTCGTTTCGGAATTTGAAATTACAAAACCTCCTGCTTGTCCTGCATAGGATCCATCAGGAAATGAACTTGAGTGGATAGCATTGACCATTTTAACCCTTCCAAAATCAAAATCCCAATTACCTCCTGGGTTCATTGGATGGCCTTCTATGCCTTTTTGCTTATACCACATGACTATTTCATAATTTGAAATGAGCTTTGCACCTGTATTCTTACATATTGTCTCAGCATCTGCAATGTGGTCTTGATGCCCATGAGAGAGTAAGACATAGTCAGCTGGAATACTATTTAAGTCAATATTCTTAGCTAATTCATTTGCAGATATGAAAGGATCGATCACAAGAGTCTTGCCTAGTGTACCTATTTGGAAGCAAGAATGCCCTAAGTATTTAAGTGTAATAGCCATCTAGCCATAAAAATAGCTAATTACATTTAAAAAAGTTTTAATATAAGTACCTCAAATAAAAAGACCGCTGGCAGCAATAAAGCTACCAACGGCTTCCAACAATCACACAATAAATCTTTATCCTTTGTTTAGGATAATTTTCTTAGTACTTACATCTTTGGTTTTTGTATCAATTAGCCTTATAAAATAGACTCCATCGGTAAGTTCTGCAATAGAAATTGCATCTCTGTTCCCGGATTCCACTTTGAAGGATTTAACCAATTTACCTGATGTATTATAAATTTCAGCATTGAGCATAAAGTCTCTCTTAGACGCTATTTGGATTTCCCCAACTGACGGATTTGGATAAACTTTATAATCATCATAATCTGTAGCATTAAGTTCAGTAGGCTGTACATTATTTCTGGTTTCTACCGCAATATCACCTAGGCTTAATGTGCCACCAGTAATAGTTAAACAATAATCTTCAATTTCACCGCTGCCTTCACTATCACATGGAGATTCAGCGTAGCTTCCTAAATGCATCACTAATCGCATTGTAACATCGCCATTCCATATATTATATGGTAACGATAGAGTGCCCGCGATGTTTCCAATTGCTGCACCATAGGCCACGAACTCTCCACTATCAATAAAGTCACCATCCATATTGTAATCAATATACACATGCCAGAATGCATTCAAATTCCCAAGTGAATATTGAGGACTTAATCGCAGGTCGTATGAACCTCCTGCTTCCACAGGGATACATGTGTCAGTGAAATCTGCATAACCACCATTATTGCCAGACCAATTATTGAATGTGTCAATCATAACCTCATCAATCCAACCTTGTTGTGAAGTAAGACCTAAAGGATCACAGAATGATTCTTCAACAGTCACATTAAAGGAACAACTTGCAATATTTCCACAGCAATCAGATGCAGTATAAGAAACTGTTGTTGTTCCATTTGGAAAGTATGAACCGTTAGAAGGGCCTGCAGTTTGCGTAACAGCATTACAAGTAGGCACCTCCATTATATATTCTAAGGCTTTGTAGTAATATTGATCATTCCACTGACCATTACTCAATAACTCAACATAGTCTTGACTATTATTAAAGTCATTTGGTTGGCCTGGATACCAATTTGTATAAGTAAGAGGCTCTCCACAGTCCCAAACGAATTGACCTTCATCAATTGCATCGCTTAAGCCTATATAAGCCGCTGGTACTTGTAAGATACTTGTAAGGAATGCATTTTCACCAGCACTATTAATACACGCTAGGTGCCCTCCATTTGCTGCGGATACATCTTGAGCAGATTCCCACGTATCAGGCAGTAGTGAGCAATAGTAGCTAGAGCCATTATAATTACCCATATAAACGAAACCTGGTTTGTAGGCACCATTACCATTTGAATTGCAACAACTATTCAGTTCAGGATTTTGCCATGAAACATTCATGCCTGAACCACCTAGATCATTTGAAAGTGTTATGTCACTTGGGCACCAGAGTTCAACAGTAGATTCAACGGTAATTTTAAAACTACAAGTCGCGCTGTTACCACATGCATCAGTTGCATAATACCCAATGGTATGTGTGCCA